>CALKVB010000155.1 GCA_937996605.1 uncultured Oxalobacteraceae bacterium
GCAAAATCACCTTTGCCAAAATCGACACCGACTAAAGCGGCGCGCATAGGAACTCTTTACTGATACAAAAACGATCTAAATTCAAACAGTTTACTCGGATTCTGAATCGGAATTAATGCTCACTGCACGCGCAGGGACAACTGTCGAAATTGCGTGCTTGTAAACCATTTGCGTCACGGTGTTACGCAACAAAACTACATATTGATCAAATGATTCAACATGGCCTTGAAGTTTAATGCCATTCACCAAATAGATAGAGACAGGAATATGCTCTTTCCGCAGTGCGTTTAAGAATGGGTCTTGTAACAATTGCCCTTTGTTGCTCATAACAGCTCCATTATGTTGTTGTGATTAGGAGTTGGGGACGCCTAAGTTTATTTCAAGTGTTCTAAAGATAATAACAATACCACGGGATAACATTTTTTTGAATACTGCTACACAAATTAGCGAATTAAAAATTGGTCTGAACAGGAAATTACTTTGCATCCTTGGTAAAAGGATTCTTACCAGACCGGAACTCAATACGTAAAGGTGTGCCTGTCAAAGAGAAAGTTTCTCGGAAATGTTTTTCAAGGTAGCGCTTATACACATCACCAATTGCCTCAAGCGCGTTACCATGAATGACGATGATAGGTGGATTTTGACCACCTTGATGCGCATAACGCATTTTGGGACGAATTGATCCTTTACGCTTGGGCTGCTGATGTTCGACCGCCTCGATTAATGCACGTGTCAATTTTGGCGTCGATAAATTCACCATCGCTGCCTCATAAGCTGCATCGATAGACTTCATCAGTGGACTAATGCCCGTAGACTTTAACGCGGAGATGAAATGGAATTTTGCGAACGTTAAGAAATTCAATTTGCGCTCGATATCCATCTTAATTTCATCGCGGCGATCGCTCTGCAGTCCATCCCACTTGTTGACACCAACGACTAATGCACGACCCGATTCCAAAATAAAGCCTGCGATATGTGCATCTTGTTCCGAGATGTCTTGTTGGGCATCTAACAGCAACAAGACTACATTTGCCTCTGACACCGATTGCAATGTCTTCACCACAGAAAACTTTTCGATTGCTTCGAACACTTTGCCACGTCGACGAATGCCGGCCGTATCAATCAACGTATATTGTTGACCATCGCGTTCAAATGGGATTTCAATGGAATCACGTGTTGTACCTGGCATATCAAACGCAATCACACGCTCTTCACCAAGCAAAGTGTTAACCAAGGTCGACTTACCCACATTGGGACGACCGACGATCGCAATCTTAATTCCCTTATTATTATTTTCGGGCTCGTTCAATTCTTCTGGCCGCGAGGCAAACGCAATGTCCAAAGCCTCCTCAACCAAATCGGCAACACCATCACCATGCGCAGACGAGATCACGTAAGGATCACCCAAGCCTAGCTCATAAAAATCCGCTGTAACACTGGTATAACGCATGCCCTCTGCTTTGTTAACAACGAGCATGACGGAGCGCCCAGATTTTCGCAAAAAATCCGTGATAGTTTTATCGTGTGGTGTCAAACCTTGGCGGCCGTCGACCAAGAAAATGACAACGTCTGCTTCAGCCACCGCTTGCTTCGTTTGCTTTGCCATTTCGTGCATGATGCCTTCTTTGGCAACTGGCTCAAAACCGCCAGTATCGATCACCAAAAATGGTCGCTCGCCTA
>CALKVB010000156.1 GCA_937996605.1 uncultured Oxalobacteraceae bacterium
CCCTATCGTTAGTGTGTAAATAATGAAGGCAACAATCGCGGCACTGACGATCGCTAATATCACCAAGAACATACCAATTTGTTTGGCAGAGGTGGCGATTAATTTTGCAATCAATATGTCTTCCATTTGTACGCGTGTATAAACTGTTAAATGCTTCCATCGACGGATTGGCTCTGCAACATTTTCGGGATCGGTTCCAGGGCTTATTCGCACTAAAACAGCGTTAACGGAGTTGTTCACACTTTGTGACTGAATTACTGCTGCCAATAGCGTTGGCGTATTAGGTCGATTTAGTGCCGGATTTTGTGCGGTGCGTGCACGTTGCCGGATAATCGCATCGTTGTCTTTTAAAAATTGTGCCTCTTGCGCATCACGCAATGGAATGAAAATCATCGGATCGCCGCCGGACGACACCATGCGACGGGTCAGTCCGACTACCTGATATTGATTGCGGCGAATTTTGATGTTGTCTCCGAGTTGTAAGCCTGAAGAGATGTCTGCGATAGCTTCATAGTGATCACGCGTGATGTGTCTACCAGCGACTAGATAGGCTGGCTGCCCTGGTTGTGCAGGTGCGTTGGTAACGGTGCCGACAATCATCGCGCGAACCTCATTCGCCATATTTGTACTGTGCGCTTGGGTTCTACGTACTTGCATCGTAAGGTAAGTCACATTGCTAGCTGCAGCTACGCCTTGCATGCCAAGTAGGCTGCGATAAGTGTCGTCATAAATACTCGATGCCTCTGCGTATGGCCCGAGGGTATCTTGTTGTACTATCCATAAATCAGCGCCGCTATTATCAAGCAGAGTTTTGGCATCATCTACCATGCCGCGATAAAGGCCTGCCATAGTGAGAGTTACGCCGATTAATAGGCCAAGACCGATCCCAGTAAAAACGAATTTACCCCAGCTATGTAAAATATCGCGGCCGGCCAGGCTAATCATTTGGATGTTCCGGCAAGTTGATCGACGACCTTAATTCGACTGGCTGTATTTAATTTTTTCAAACTGTGGACGACGATACGCTCACCTCCTTGCAATCCCTCTAGCACTTGGACGTTGCCAGCGAGGTCACTAATACCAATTTTGACCGGGACGAATTGCAATTTTTCCTGATGAAGTTTCCATACTCCAAGTTCCCCTTGTAAGCGTTGCAGGCTGGCATTTGGCACAACCGGCATGATTTTTTGTAATGGCATAGCGACCGTAACTTCAACTAATTCACCGATCGAGGGTAGTGGTTGCGGCAAATGATCAAATGAAATTTTCGCTAACAGCTCTTCGGTAACAGAATCGGCATGTGGCTCAATACGGACGATTTTGCCGGGCAACGCAGAGGCTCGCGTATGTAACGAGATTTGCACTGGTAGTGACGAAGTTAAACCGAAAGCTCGTTGTTGATCAAAACGTGCATTGATCCAAATTGAGCTCGGTTCCACTATCTCTAGCACAGCTTGTCCAGCAACTACAGTGGTTGCTGGATCTATTTCACGACGCATCACGATACCATCCACCGGTGACAATAAGCGTAAATGTGATCTTTGGCGCGCCATGCCATCCCGTTCGGCGCGAGTGCGTTGTTGTTCATCACGCATTGCATCGAGGTTAGCTTGTGCAGCAATAGCATTTGCCTGTGTAATACGTAAATCTTGTCGTTTCACTTCCATCGCTTCTTCACTAATAACCCGCGATGGCACAAGTTGCTCATAGCGCTTCACTTGTAGCTCTGCAAATTTTTTACGTGCTTGCGACTCTTGAGTGTTTGCTTCCGCACTCAAAATATTCGCCCCTGCGCGTTTGACACTCGCATCTAGCGCACTTATTTTTTCCTCAAAATCGATAGGGTCAATTTCAGCTAATATTTGCCCTTGTTTCACGACGTCACCAGTTTGTACTTCAACGCGTTTTACACGGCCAGCAACTGTGGGACCTATCTTATGGGTGTAGCGCGCTTCTACGGTTCCAATGCCAAACAGGGAAGGCTGAATTGCACGCTTTTCAACATTGACAGTTGTGACGCTAATGGGAGCCAATGGACCCGAACGCAGAAAGACATAGCCTAGCAATCCAAGCATTAGGATCATGACGATGGCAAGTGCAAACTTACGTCCATACTGTTGAATCACTTGTTTCATGGGGTACTCCTGAGGCCGCGTTCGTAAATAGAAAAAACTTCTGGCGCATCCAGCAGAATTTTTTGAAGATCCCCAGATAACAATGATTGCATTACCAAACCTTGAATGGTGCCGATGAACAAAATGGCACAAGCTTGCGTATTGACCTCGGGGGAAATTTCACCGGCGGATTTTCCACGCTCTATGATTGCGCGCAGCCGTTCTGCGTATGCTTGAATTAAGGTTTGCGCTAAATGTTTTGCCGGTGTCATCTCCGCTTTTTGCAGCTCGCCAAATAGCATGCGCGGCACACCTGGATGTTCAACGACAAATTCCAAATGGCTTGTAAACATGGCATACATCGCTTTCAGTGGTGACTCAATTCCCGCAGATGCTTTATCAATTCGCCCGAGAAGATGTTGGCTAACCCATTCCATCACTGCCTGCCAAATCGCATCTTTGGTTGGGAAGTGACGAAACAGAGCGCCCTGAGTTAATTGCATGTGTTTAGCAATGGCGGCGGTAGTGATATCGCCCGGATTCTTGGTCGCAGCGAGCGCAATGACTGCTTCTACAGTAACAGCTTTGCGTTCATCAGCTGGGAGGTGCTTTGCATGAATTTCCACGATTCGACATTCTTTCTTTGGGGGTATCTTTTGAATAAAGTAAGTAATCAGTTACTATCTTACTGCATTAAATGCAGATTGCAAGGGATTTCTATGGGATTGTTAAGCAATTTGCGATGCATCAATATCCACTAAGAAGACTGCTTGTATTCAATTAGTGCTGAGACATAATGTCGCCATCAACATCGATCAAGGAGTAATTTATGAGTAAGAATTATCGCGATATTACAAAGTCAATTTCTGCATCATTAGCGACATTGCGGACGGATGCGCCGGATGTCATGAAGGCCTTCTCGATGCTGGCACAAGCTGCAAGCAACGATGGCGCTTTGGATAAAAAGACGAAGGAATTAATCGCACTTGCACTCGGCATTGCCGCCCATTGTGATGGCTGCATCGGTTTTCATGTGCAAGCTTTAATTAAACTAGGCGTGAGTCGTGCTGAGTTTGAGGAAATGCTGGGAATGACCGTTTACATGGGTGGTGGGCCATCATTGATGTATGCAGCGGATGCTCTAACTGCGTTTGAGCAAATGTCGACGCCGATGGCGACTGTGTAAAGCGATGATGATCATTGTCTTTCTTTAATGTGAATTTACTTTGTATGCAATTCAAATAGGACCTTTTTTGTTGTCTGCTCAAATAGTAATAATGATCTTCTGCGTCATATTGGTGCTTAGCTTCGCTGAATATTTTGGAAGGAAGGCGTGAGAAAGCTCTTTGGATAGTCGTTTTGATGAAAATGCTAGTAGATAGATTGCTATTCTTCTTCTCGTATTTTTCTATTTGCGTGGACAAACTATTTGGCATTGTCGATCTTCTTGATGGGAGGGGAGCTGCAACAGCGATCCTTGGAGGAATTGTGGCAGCATTTGTTTTGACTTCTCATGTACCAGCACTATATAAGTTGAGCAAAATTAAAAATGCTACTTTGTGATAAATTTTTTGATAAAAGTATTCACCAAAAACTGCTTTATTAGTTCTTGGCGCCAAAGTAAATATGAATGGTAATCCTCAATAATTATTGCAGCCGACGTGCAGCGATTTCCTCCTTCTTAGATGGACGACCGCGGCGGCGTTTTGTTTTGGTAGCAATGGGTGGCGGTGAGCGCTGCATTAATTGTTTCTGATCCAACCAAGTCATAACGTCAGAGGGACGAAAGCGAAGTAGGCGACCAATTTTCACCGAGACTGGCAAGTCACCTCCTGTCGAGTGTCTGTTGTAAATTGTTTGTTCGGCGATTCCAAGTAGTTTTGCAAGAGTTTCTGGGCTGTATAGTTGTTCCATTTTGAGCGACTCACGTATGCAATCACATGACTGCCACTAGTTTAGTAACCAGATATTTGTAGTTACCTATAATTACTTTAATGCTTAAAATCTGCTGCAAATTTAACGCACCTATGTCGGTAAATTGAGGTATAATAGAGTAACTCAGGGTATAGAAGTCCTTGATTTTGTTAGGTTTTTTGTTTTTCGGTGGGCTGCCCGACGGACTCATAACCCGAAGGTCGTAGGTTCAAATCCTGCCCCCGCAACCAGAATTACAAGAATAAAGCCACGTTTCATCGTGGCTTTTTCGTTAGTTTGGCGATTTTTTTTGATTGGGGTCTGTTTCGGCATGGTTTCTGCGGAAATTCTAGACTACAATCGGGCATCTACTAAATTGATCGACTGTTTTGACTGACTTGGTTTGACCGTGCAGAGTATGCGCAAAAGCACAAGTTGGCTGCAGACTGATCCACCAGACGCACGCGAGAAATATTCTTGCATCGTGCACTAAACATGGTCTGGTCTGGTAGGCGATAAGATTCGCCACCAAAAGCTTCACGAAAACCTTCTTAAGATCAACACAACCTGTTAGCTAAAGAGTTTGCATGAATACTGCAGATGCCAAGCGCGTACTTGAAACCGCATTACTATGCGCACACGAACCGCTGACCATTAACACAATGAAAAAGCTGTTCGTCGAAGTCGGTGAACAAGACGATGTAGTGGGGGCGGATACGATCAAGCTATTGCTCGAGGAAGTGCGCCAAGACTGGGCTGAGAAAGGCATTATGTTGGTGTCTTTGTCGACAGGGTGGCGTTTTCAGAGTCGGCCTGAAATGCGGGTGTTTATTGATAGATTAAATCCTGAGAAGCCGCCAAAATATTCGCGTGCAACTTTAGAGACTTTGGCGATTATTGCGTATCGTCAACCTGTAACCCGTGCCGAAATTGAAGCCATTCGTGGTGTGGTTGTAAGTACACAAATTATCAAAGCTTTATTTGATAGAGAGTGGATAGTAGTAGTTGGTCATCGTGAAGTACCAGGACGGCCTGCATTATTAGCAACCACCCGTGACTTTTTAGATGCCTTTAGTCTTAAAAGTTTAGCCGAGTTACCTCCTTTGGCAGCACTGCGCGATTTGGAAGCGATTGAAAAAGATATAGATAATAAACCTGTG
>CALKVB010000157.1 GCA_937996605.1 uncultured Oxalobacteraceae bacterium
ACGAGATAGTACAAGGTGACTGGAGTTCAGACGTGTGCTCTTCCGATCTGTTTTTAAGGCAAGGTATATGTCTAGCCTAGAAGAAATTGTTGTTTTTTGGCCCCTCTATGCTGGAAACACTCCGGTCGATAAATAGCGGTCGCCACGGTCACACACGATAAAAACTATCGTCGCATTTTCCACTGTTTCTGAAATTCGCAACGCCACCTCGCATGCACCTGCGGCGGAAATACCACAGAAAATTCCTTCTTCTACAGCCAAACGTCTAGCCATTACCTCCGCAGCAGATTGCGTTACATATTCCAAAGCATCGACTTTTGCTTTGTTATAGATCTTAGGTAGATAAGCCTCTGGCCATTTGCGAATCCCTGGAATTTGCGATCCCTCATCTGGCTGCACACCAATCACTCGCACTTCTGGATTTTTTTCTTTCAAAAATGAAGAAACCCCCATGATAGTTCCAGTCGTCCCCATCGCACTCACAAAATGGCTTACCCGACCGTCCGTATCACGCCAAATTTCAGGTCCAGTTCCTTCATAATGCGCTAAAGGATTATCTGCATTGGCAAATTGGTCTAGGATTACCCCCTGACCTTCTTTTTGCATTTGTTCTGCGAGATCACGTGCAGTTTCCATGCCCCCTGCTTGTGGCGTTAAAACGATCTGAGCACCATAGGCAGCCATGCTTTGACGACGTTCGATGCTCAAATGTTCCGGCATCAATAAGATCATTTTATATCCACGCATCGCTGCAGCCATCGCCAAGGCAATGCCTGTATTGCCACTGGTCGCTTCAATCAGCGTGTCGCCTGGCTTAATCTGACCCCGCTCTTCGGCACGCTTTATCATAGACAAGGCTGGGCGGTCTTTAACAGAACCTGCTGGATTATTGCCTTCGAGTTTGCCAAGAATAATATTGTTACGACGACGTGCCTCCTCGCTAGGGAGTCGTTGTAATTGCACCAAAGGCGTATTTCCAATCGTGTCTTCAATCGTGAGATAGCTCATAGGGAATTTGCAAAGAATATTGCAACGAGAATGCAAAGCCACATTTTAATCGGTTCAGGATTTTCTCGCTTAGATGAAAATGTAGTTTGCATATACCAAGGAGCGATAAAAAGAAAAATCCCCTACGAAAAGGGGATTTTCGAAGAGCTACCTAAGCAATTATTTGCTAGTAGCCGGCTTTGAAGCGCTAATGGACGCAGGAGCAGGTTTGCTTGCTGCACTTGAAGATGCAGGTGCAGCTGGCGCCGCTGGTTTCGCAGCTGCAGGGGCACTCGCCGCGGCCGAAGCTGATGCTGAAGCAGCGACAGCGCGTGCCTTACCATTGACGGTCAAACCCGCTTCAGATAATTTCGCAGCGCTCTTATCGCCTATCCCTTTCACACGCGATTCAAAATCCGCCCAGTCTTTAAATTCGCCATGCTTTTTGCGCTCATTTAAAATCGCTTTCGATTTCACGGGGCCTAAACCTTTAATACCATCAAGTGCAGCCTGATCTGCCTTATTCACATCAACATCAGTAAATGCAAAAGCAGCCGAAGTCACGAAAGTGGCGACCAAAGTCATCGTAGCAAGCAAGACTCTTTTTAACATGAGGAACTCCCGATAAAAGTTAAAAAACACTCCAATAAAGAACACAAGAAATCAATTAGCTTGTGTCGTCTCAAACTCAACGGTTTTAAGCAATTCTGGTTGACTCACACCTGAAACAAAACCCGAGCTCCATCACACGTCTACTCTATGGGAAACAACTCTTCACGTGTCACTGTTGCTGTCCCTAATTTACCAACCACGATACCACCTGCCGTATTAGCAATCATAACCGCATCTGACAAATTCTTTCCTTCCGCCAGCATTGCAGCCACGGTCGCAATCACGGTATCGCCCGCGCCAGAGACATCATAAACCTCACGCGCCATCGCAGGTACATGCATCACTTCGTTCGCAGTAAATAAAGTCATCCCTTCTTCAGATCGCGTCAGTAAGAATGCGTCTAAATTCAAACTTTGACGCAAGGCCTGTACCTTGTGTGTGAGCTCTTCTTCGGTACGCCACTCGCCAATGATTTGTTTTAATTCCGACTTATTCGGCGTCAACATGGTCGCTCCCGCGTACTTCGCGAAATCGCTACCTTTTGGATCAACCAGAACAATCTTGTTTTGCGCCTTCGCTGCAGCGATCATGGTCGAGACATTGACCAAACTTCCTTTAGCATAATCGGATAAAATCAGCACATCAAAGTCGGCCAACAAACTCGTAAAACGTGTCAACTTATCTTGCAATACTTGATCGCTTGGCTTCTCTTCGAAATCGACTCGAATCAATTGCTGCTGACGACCTATTACACGCAGCTTAATGATGGTTGAAATTTGCAGATCATGGTTGAGATAACTGCGGATGCCAGAGCTCTTGAGCAAGTCTTCCACACTACGCCCTGCCTCATCCTCACCAATCACACCGAGAAGACCCGTTTCAACGCCTAATGCCACTGCATTGCGTGCGACGTTAGCAGCACCACCTAAACGCTCTTCACGTCGCTCGACACGTACGATCGGCACTGGTGCTTCCGGAGAGATACGGTTCACCTCACCGAACCAGTAGCGATCCAGCATGATGTCGCCAACCACTAATATGCGCTTATTCCTCATATCAATTCTTTGTCAGGACTGCACGCCCGATCGCGTGATATTCAATTCCTGCTTGTTTCACTAATGCTGGATCGTAGAGATTTCTGCCATCAAATACGATAGGCGCTTTCAAGCCCGCATGGATGGACGATAAACTCGCTTGGCGGAAAATTTTCCACTCAGTCACGATAATTAAAGCATCTGCATTTGGCAAAGCCGCTTCTTGGTTTTCAACAAAATGAATTTGTTCTAATAGCTCTGGACGCGTGGCAAAATCGAGCGCCAGTACCCGCTTGGCTTCTTCGATCGCAACAGGATCAAAAGCCGTGATAGTTGCACCGGCACTCAAAAGTTCTTCAATCAAAACCCGCGAAGAAGCCGCACGCATATCATCCGTGTCTGGTTTAAACGATAACCCCCACAACGCGAAGTGTTTCCCTTTTAAGTCAGCACCAAAACGTTGTTTCACTTTGGCACCTAAGACTTGTTTTTGAGCCTCATTAACTTCCTCAACCGCCGCCAAGATACGTAAATCTTGTCCGTATTAGATCGGAAGAGCACACGTCTGAACTCCAGTCACCTTGTACTATCTCGTAT
>CALKVB010000158.1 GCA_937996605.1 uncultured Oxalobacteraceae bacterium
CAAAATCTCAGGTTCAAGCGCGAGCATCAAAGCGACTTCGAGCTTACGTTTGTCTCCATGTGACAGAATCGCCGTTTGTTCGTGACGTCGGTGATACAGAGAGACTTGTTCGAGATAGCTCTCGGCGCGTTCTATCAGTTCAGCATGGTCGGACCAAATCGAAAGCAAGCGGAAGCCTTTGTTTGCCTTACTTTGCGCGGCCAGGCGTACGTTTTCTAAGACACTTAAATGTGGAAAGAGATTAGTTAACTGAAAGCCGCGACCGATACCCATACGTGTACGTGCCGCAGCTCCTTGGTGCGTGATATCACGCCCCGCCAAGAATATTTGACCTGCACTCGCCATCAATTGGCCTGAGAGTAAATTGAAGTAAGTGGTTTTTCCCGCGCCGTTAGGGCCGACAATCACGGTGAGTTCGCCAGCGTGAAAATCAGCACTCACGCTATTGACAGCGACGTGACCGCCGAAGTGAATGCTGAGGTCGCGCGAGGACAGCGTAATGCGTGGCGGCACAATGGCGGCTGTGGATTCTATTGTTGTCCTTGCTTGAGCCGTTGCAAATTGTGGTGCAATCATAAATACTTCAATACCGTTTTCGAGATGCGGGAAAATCTTGTGAGGGCTGATTTAGTGCTGGTTTAGTGCTAATTTAGCGTTTGTTTTTGACTGGGACTGGGATGTCCGCCATCGGAATTTCTCTTACCAGTTCCAGCAAGTCCCATTCATTCTTTTGCTCTTTCTTGATCTTGAAGTGGTACATCACTTGTAAAGCTTGGTGGTCCTCTTTGCGGAAATTCATCTTGCCTTTGGGTGTTTCGAATTCCATGCCCTCCATCGCTGCAATCAGTTTTTCAGTTTCACTGGATTTGGCTTTACTGAGTGCTGTGTACACGGCACTGGCAGCAGAAAATCCGCCGGCGGTAAACATATCAGGTGGTGCTTTGAAACGCTTCGTATGTTCCGCTACCAGCCAATCGTTCATTTTGTTTTTAGGAAAATCATAGTAGTAAAAAATCGTGCCCTGTGTGCCCGCATACGCTTTCCATGTTTTCATGACGGGTAAAATATTGCCGCCCGGTGCGAGGGCGATGCCGAAACGTTCAGGCTTCATTTCCGCCAATTTACTCATGGGATTTGGGCCTGCCCAAACGATTTGCAATACACGTGGCTCAGGTTTGTTTTTTAATACTTCGAATATGCGTTGCGCTGCTGCGGTGAAGTCGGTGGTATTCGGCGCAGCATATTCTTCATGGGTCACATTCGCTTTACTGCCAACCATGTTTAAAGATTCTTTGGCTGCCTTAACTGCGTCACGACCAAAAGCATTATCTTGGGTGAGAAAGGCGATACTGCCACCGCCCTTGATGGTGCTGGCAGCGGCCAATCCATCTTGCATAGAATTACGGCTGGTGCGGAAAATATAGCGATTCCATTTATCACCGGTGATAGCGTCTGCCACCGCTGGCTCTACCAGTAAGATTTTTTTATACTCAGCGGCCACTGGTAGCATCGCCAATGCCGCGCCGGACGAGGTGCTGCCGACAGCCAAGTCGACTTTGTCATCCCCGTAGGCTTCGGCTAATAGCGTGCGAGCGATATCAGGTTTGCTTTGATCATCTTTGATAATCACTTTGAGCTTACGCCCATTGATCTCCATTTTGCCATTGGTGAGATACTCTAAACCCATCATGAAACCTGTTTCGGTTTCTTTCGCATAAGATTCTAATGCACCAGTCTTGCCTGTGATGAGAGCGATCTTCAAGTCCTGTGCTTGTGCTTGCGCTGGTACTAAAGCGCTCGAGCCGAACGCAAGCCACAGTGGTAAGGCGAGCAAACATAGACGAGGGCGAAAGCTTTGAATGAGTGTGCGTGAATGATGCATAAAGTCTCCTGCAAAATGGGGATGAGTGATAGGTCTAGCCTATGTTATTGACGATTTTATCGGTCTTATTTTTCGATTTTATGTTTCGATCTTATTTTTAGTTTTATTTACTTGGTTTTATTTTTTGTGTCTCTGTTGTAGAAGTTTAGTTAGGAAACCTAATCACATTCATCCAAGAAGCTCTGTAATGCTCCTTTTGCTGCGGGTTCGGTAAGCATTGGTGCGTGTCCTATGTTTTCAATCTCAGCATAACGCAATTTCGGCGCAACGGTGCGCATATAAGTGACTTGGTTTGTTTCAATCAGGTCTGAAATGCTACCGCGAATTAAGAGTGTAGGCCGATTTTTGGCGAGACGTTTGAATGCCAGTTTAGACCAGAACGATTCGGCTTTCAGTTTGCCATTTTGCAAAGGTAAAGCAATATTCGGATCATATCGTGGTTCATACTCACCCACTTGATTTGCAGAGAAGGCGCGTTTGGCCCACTTCAACCACTCTGCGTCGTCATTGTTGGGGAAAGCGTGTTGATTAATATTTTTTACGTACTCGGCAGCCTCTGCTAGCGAACTTAAGGTGCGATTTTTTCCAGCGTAGCCTGCGATACGTTTTAATCCAGTTTCAGACAGTATCGGGCCAACATCGTTCAGCACTGCGGCGACGATCAGTTTAAGGTTTTGCAAGGCAACGGTCATGGTGGTTATTCCTCCCATTGACGTGCCAATGAAAACAGCGCGAGCGATACCGAGTTGATGCATTAAGCAAGCGACATCTTTGGCGTACACACTAGGGTTGTAATTGTCGGTGTTGCTGTCATGGGCAGAGTTGCCGCGCCCACGTACATCCACAGCGAGAACGCGCCGACCCTGCTCGGCGAGCCAAGGTGCTATTTCTTCGAAATCGGAGGAGTTGCGGGTCAAACCATGGATACAAATAATCGGACATTTAGCTCGATTTCCTTTGGCCGCGTAGTCGCGTGCATACAGTGCGAGGCCATCGTCGCTTTGGAAGTAAATTTCATTAAAAGTGGCCACGGCAAATGTCCTGTTCAAAAAGAGATTCGGAGTAGGGCTTTATTGCGAATATGAAGACATAGAGGACTACCGGCCAGATCTCCCCAGAAACTGGCCGGCCCCTCACCGGAGTGCGTCTTTACATCATCGTCGAGAGCTTAGAAACGATAGTCTAAAGTCGCAGTCACTGTGCGTGGATTACCATAGAAGGCTGTCACACTGCCTTCACCCAAGGTTGGGAAGAAATAGCCTGCCACTTTATAACGTGTGTCGTTGAGGTTTTTGCCATGCAATCCGACACGGAGCTTGTTGTCGCTACTAGTCCAGACGATGCTGGCGTCCCACAAACGATACGCCTCTTGATCCAAGACTGGATTCGGTGTTTCAAATTGATAGGTCTTGCCGCGATGCGTGAGGCTGGCGATCAAGCTCAATTTGCCGTTGTTGCCCATGACAGGCAGATCGAAGTCATAGGTAGCGCGAATATTGCCAGAGTTGCGTGGTGTATTTTGGAATACGCGTTGCGCGCTAACGTCTGCGCCAGTAGCACCGATAAATTGTGTGTACTTGGCATCGATATAGCTGTACATCCCAGAGAGGCGGAAGCTATCACTGAGTTTGGCAACTGCTTCGAGTTCCAAGCCATCTATTTTCGCTTTACCCGCATTGGTGACAACACCGGCGAAGCTATCATCTTTGCCGTCCCCATTTGTATCGATGGCGATCGAGCCTGGAATCTGTACATCACGGTAATCGCTATGGAATAGCGCAGCATTGGTAAAAATACGGCCATGATCGAATTCTGACTTTAAGCCCAATTCAAAGGTTTTGATGGATTCAGGTTCGAAACCTTTTTTCGCTTTATCGAGCGCCAGTTTAGTGCCGACAATATTCAAGCGAGGATCAAAACCACCACCTTTAAAACCCTCAGACCATGATGCGTAGACGCTTTGTTCTGGCGTCGCTTTCCAGCTCAAGGAAATACGTGGTGTGAATTTTTTGTCAGTGCGATCAAGATCATTTTTGCTCAAATTGGTATCAGTACGGAATAGTGTGGCACCAGGATTCCCCAGTGCTGGTGAACCTGCTGTGCCCAGATAAATTTGACGCAGAATCGAGGCCTGACGTTGGTCCACGGTATAACGGCCACCGGCAGAAAGACTAACAGTATCGCTGAGGTCCATGCTGGCGTCAGCGAAAGCGGCCCAAGCTTTGGTGTCGACATCGCCTTCGGTCAAAGTCGATGTGCCAAGCAAGCGTACATCAAATTTATTGTAGGCATTCGCATCAATATAGTAGACGCCAGCTAAACCTTGTACTGCTTTGGTATTGAAAGCCAATTGAAATTCTTGGCTAGTTTGACGGTTCTTGTAGATCGCTGGCACGTCGAAATCGACTTTGTTCAAGGAATCGAAATCGATAGGTGCATATGAGGTGTCGTGGCGAGACGCGGTAATCGATTTAAACGTCAATTCATTATTTAGACGCCATTCGAGCAAAGCGGAGGCGCCGCTCTGTGTGACTTGCTGCGGGTGTCCGAGCACGGAGTTGAGATTGGCACGGGAGTCATACACATTATCGAGTATCGGTGCATTGCTGATTTTACCAACGGTGAGTCGATGACCATGTTTGGCGTTGGAGTCGTCTTGTGTGGTATCAGCAGCGATGCGAATAAATAAGTCGCTGTTCGGTGTGAATTCAGCACTGAGACGGGCGGCAGTAATGTCTTTATTGTAGTTATCTTCGCCAGTCGCTAAGTCTTTACCAAAACCATTGCGCGTAAATTTTGCCAAGGCCGCGCCAACGCGGACAGTGTCAGAAACTGGGATGCCAGCAGTGATCATGCCGTCTGCTTGACCATAACTACCAATGCTGGTCTTCAGGCGCACATCAGTGTTCGGACCGAGTTTGCGTGTAATGTATTTGACCGCGCCACCGATTGTATTGCGGCCGTATAAAGTGCCTTGTGGACCACGTAAAACTTCGACGCGCTCAACATCATAGATATCGGCAACCGCACCTTGTGGACGAGCTAAATAGATGTCGTCAAGATAGATACCCACACCTGATTCGAATCCTGCGACC
>CALKVB010000159.1 GCA_937996605.1 uncultured Oxalobacteraceae bacterium
GATAGACTTAGTCGACGTCCTGCTACTTTGGTGTTCATAATAGCCGAAAGTTTATTCATCAACTCTTCTAAGCTAAAATCAACGCCTTCTATGGTCATTTTTCCGGCTTCGATCTTTGAGAAGTCGAGAATGTCATCGACGATATGTAAGAGATGCTGGCCAGACAAATGAATTTTCTGTAGGTAATCGCGTAACTTCGGATCGGTGGCGCTGGTTAAGGCGAGATAAGTCATACCAAGCACACCGTTCATCGGTGTACGTATTTCGTGACTCATGTTGGCGATGAAATTACTCTTGGCACGGTTGGCCGCTTCCGCGAGTTGTCGAGCAACTGCCAACTCTTGAGTGCGACTTTCAACCAATTCTTCAAGATGATGGCGGTGTTTATCGAGCTCCTCTCCCAATTTCTTTTTCTCATTGATATCTTCTTGAGTAGAAACAAAATGGGTGATCGTGCCATCATTTTGACGTAGTGGTGAAATCGTCGCGTATTCGACAGACAGGCTACCATCTTTGCGTTTGTTGATGAGTTCACCTTTCCAAGTTTCACCAGCACGTATCGTCTTCCATAGTGTAGTGAAGACTTCTTGAGGAGTCTTACCCGAATTAAGTAAATTGGGATATCGTCCAATCACTTCAGACTTTTCATATCCTGATTTAGTGACGAAAGTCTGGTTTACATACTCAATCTTGCCGATCACATCGGTAATAATAATGGCTTCTGTACTTTGTTCTACAGCTTGCGAAAGTTGATTGAGCTGTGCTTCATAATTTAGGCGTTGGGTGATATCTTGAATTTGCGTCACAAAATTCACAGGCATCCCGAAGGCATCTCTTACGAGAGACACGTTCACTTGCAGCCAAACTAGGGTCGAATCTTTGTGGTAGTAACGTTTATAAATTTCATAGTTTTCGATTTCGCCTTTGAGCAATTGTTGTATCAGTTGCTTATCTGACTGTAAGTCATCGGGATGAGTAAATTTTCGCCAATCGTGACGTAATAATTCCTCTTCGGTATAGCCAAACATATTGCACAGGACACGGTTCACGCGCAGCACTTTACCGTCAATATCGATTAGCGCCATTCCTATCGGTGAACTGCCGAACGCTTGCTCCATGCGAGCGTCATTCAGACGTCGTTCTTCTTCAGCACGTTTTCGTTCTGTGATATCTTGAACGGTGCCCGTTAAGCGTGTGATACGTCCACGTGCATCTTTTTGTTTGCGCCCAGTTTTAGCCCAGATATTACGAATGCTGCCGTCAGGCAAGAAGATTCGATATTCAAATGGCTGATAATTATCGCGGTCTTCAAATGCCTCTTTGCAAGTCTTGATCACGGTGGCTTGATCTTCCGCCAACACGGTGCGCCGAATCATTTCAAGCAAATCACCATTAAATTCACTGGGGTCACGTTGCCAGATTCGTTTCATCTCCTCGGACCAACTAATTTTGTTGGTCGCAGCATCCCAAATCCAATGTCCGACATGAGAAGATTTCTCCGCCTCAAGTAGATCGTGTTCGCTTTGGCGCAAAGCTTCTAAGGTATTTTTTCGCTCTGTAACGTCTCGAGTGATGCCAATGAAGTGTGTGAGCTGCCCTTGTTCATCATATGCTGGGGTGATCGATAGCTCATTCCAGAACATGGACTCATCTTTGCGATAATTAAGAATCTCTCCAAAATAAGGTTTTCCATTATCGATAGCATCGCGGATGGCTTGTTTGCTCGCTGCGCTAGTTGCGGGGCCTTGTAAAATGCGACAGGTGAGGCCCACGATATCAGTTGAGCGATAACCTGTTTGCTCAGTAAACGCTTCGTTGATGGATACAATTTTTTGATCTGGCGTGGTAATAATAACGCCTTGCGAGATCGCCTTTAGCGCGAGATCGCTGATCTGTAATTTGGTTTCGGCTTGATGCTTATACAGCGCCATCTCAATGACAGCACGTAATTCTTGATCGGAAAAAGGTTTGACGATATAGCCGAAGGCGTTGGCTTGAGTGGCACGTTTGAAGTCAAGTTCAGATTTGTTCCCCGTTAAAAATACCACCGGCAAAGTGTAATTAGCGCGAATCTTTTCGGCAGCCGAAATGCCGTCTATTTCGCCAGCTAACTGAATGTCCATCAAAATCAAATCTGGTTTCAACTCGCCCGCCATGACAATCGCGTCTTCACCACGAGAGGCTTGCCCGATTGCTTGATAGCCAAACAGCTCGAGCTTGAGCTGTATAAATATGGCGACAAGCTCATCGTCTTCAACAATGAGTATCCTAGGTTTGCTCGGTGACTCTAGCACGCAATGCTCCATATGGATCGGGGTTGAAAAACCCCCTCGCGGGGGATAGTCTTGTGGCATTTGATGTTTGTGTTTGGACAAACATCGATGGATTCCTAAATGCTCTAGAAGAAAGTAATTTCAGATTCGTTGTTGATTGCAGCGGCATTATTGCTACCATGGCTTCGATGCTCTTCATGCATAGTGTAGGTGTTTTTGAGTTCGTCTATCCAAGTCGCAGTTTCAGGGAAATTGCCGTTGTTGAATTCGGCGGCGGTCTTTTCCAATTTTGCCATGTCATTTTTAACCACTTGTAGAATTTGGCTAATACGATCTTGGAACTGTAAGGTTACCAGTAAGTCTTCGATATCGCTGCGGATAACATTGCCATGGTGCCGCATTTCTTGTGCAGCGTCACCCATGGTCTCGACATGAGAGAGAACATCTCGTACTACAGCGCCAGAGACTTCTAAAACCTTTTTGTCTTCGATGGCTGAACGGTCGGCCGCCGATAAAGCAATCTTCATGACATCGGAGATATGTTTCACCCTCTCGCCCATACGTTTGCCTGTTTCTGCCGACAGCTGTGAGAGCTTTCTTACTTCGTCGGCGACCACTGCAAAGCCCCGGCCTTGGATACCGACACGTGCAGCTTCAATGGCGGCATTGATCGCAAGCAAATTGGTTTGCGCTGCAATTTGTCCAACTTCATGCGCCATATTATTCATATCCGCAGTCGATTTTGCGAGGTCGCGAATGCAGTTTAATAGCTCGTCTTTGCTATCTATCATTTGCGATAGTGAATTAATGACGGGCGCCAACTCTTTTTTACATAGCTGCAGTAAGGTAATTGTTGCATCCGAATTTTTGGAAGTATTGAGTTCGATGTTACTAACACCGCCAAAACCAGCCTTATCAAATTCGTGCACCATAGAGGAGAAGCTAACAATCAGTTGTTGCACTGACTGTTCGGAATGTGACTTCACGGTTTCTACGTGTGAATTCCAAAGCGGGAGAATGTTTTGTAGAAGATCACTGAGACGATGTGCTAACTCGGCATCCAGCTGTAACTTTTCATCTTCCGCCTCTAGATTTTCCTGAATCGCTAGGCTGCGCAGCAGAGAAGCCACCATCAGTACAGTCAGGATACCGATAAGCACAGCAAGGCTAAAATTGATAAAGCTGGGATGCTGCCAAGCTAGAGCCAAGGCGAGCAGACAAATTGCACCGCCGCACATGTAAGCAAAAACTGGACGCCGAAAAAAATCTCTCTGCATAATTACCCATCCCAATTGATGTGTCTCACGAGTTAATCTGTCCGACTAGGTTTCAGCTTGATGCAATCAGCTGAACTAACAATATCGTGACCCTGGACAAACTCTGTCCATACTCTGTCGCTTTCGATTTACTTCAAGTTGCTTGCTACAAGATTTCGGCGTGAGTCGGATTGGGCAGATATCACTGGCTTTGCCGTATGCGTATGATGACTTCGCGGAAATTGTTATTAATGATTTTAAACAAGTTTTGAGCGTCCTTGCATTAAAAAAGCTTCAATTGGGAAATTAGTTTCCAAAAAACATCACTCCTTGAATTGTTTTTTAGATAATTGTCAGCAAATGCTACCTTCACTGAGTTTGAGATCTTCGCCATGTTGAGTGCAGACCTCGAGGGTGATGGATAGGCTCTTGAGTAGATTTTCAAGTGACATACTTGGTGCACCCGCATGGTTGACGGCTTGTTCGGGTAAATATGGAATATGAATAAAGCCAGCACGGCGAATAAATGGGTGTTGTTTGGCGTAATGCATCAAGCCATAGAACACATGGTTACAAACGTAAGTACCTGCGCTTTGTGAGACGTGCGCGGGAATACCTGCTTGGCGTATTTGCTGCACGATTGCTTTGATCGGTAAAGTGCTGAAATAGGCGTTCTCGCCATTTGCTTCGATTGGCTCGTCTATAGGTTGTTGACCTGCATTGTCGGGGATGCGGGCGTCATCGACATTGATTGCAATACGCTCTACATTAATTTCTGATCGCCCGCCTGCTTGTCCCACACAAATCACGATGTCGGCTCGCTTTTGTTGTATTAGGTGCTGTAGCACTTCGATGGCACGGCCGAATTCGCAAGGTAGCTCGGCCACATGGATCTGGCTACCGTCGCTAGTGGTTTTGCCTTCGAATCGTTTAACTGCCTGCCAAGAGGGGTTGGTGGTTTCTTGATTGAACGGCGCAAAGCCCGTTAGCAAGATAGTTGATGAGATAGTTGCCATAAGAGTTGGATGAGTTAGACCAATGCAATCATGAGTAAGATGTTACAGACTAATACGCCAATCGCAGTTGGAATTTGATAACGAATAATTTGGTACTTGTCCTTCAATTCTAGCAATGCAGCAGGGACGATATTGAAATTGGCCGCCATCGGTGTCATTAGAGTGCCGCAGTATCCAGACAGCATGCCTAGTGCGACTAGCGCGGTGGGGTTTGCATGATGTTGAATGATCAAAAATGGCAATGCGATCCCTGCAGCCATGACAGGAAAAGCGGCAAATGCATTCCCCATGATCATGGTAAAGATCGCCATTCCTAGCGCATAAATAATAATCAAGGTAACGCGACTTTCGGGGTTGACCATTGCACTGACCAAGGTTTGTATCGAGACCCCTGTCTTGGCGACCACAAAGACACCGCCTAACATTGCCAACATCATGGGCAAGATTAAAGCCCAACTGACTGCATCTACCAAGCGCCGTGCCTCGCGAATTGACTCGGTCGGTTTGGCTTTGGTCATCCAGCATGCCGCAGTTAGACTGAGGAAACAGGCCAATGCTAAGCACGCCAAGGTTAGGTTTTTGGGATCAAGGAGTGGAGTACCTGCAATGACGATGTGTTTGCCGAACAGCGTGAATAAAACAGTAATAATAGGAATGAGGATCGCCGGTAAAAACAAGTGATTGCCCAGTCGATCTGCTGATTGCTGTTTAAGCTCAGTATTGTCTGACTTTGCTTGACTTGTACCAAGCAAGTTGGCGCCTGCTAAGATGGCTAATAGCAACACAATAAAACCGATAATGCGATAGGTAAGCGGTTTACCTAGGCTTAGGATGAGGAGGTCACCAAACAAAAAACCTATACTGAACAAAAACCAAAACAAGGCGGTCGTCCAACGTTTCGGGTTACTTTGGTCAAGTGCATTTAAGAAGGCGACCGACATCAATAGCGCCCCTACAAGATAGAACACGAGATCTATGTTAATCCAGCTATTGAAGTTACTCATACCCTACCTCCTTGACTTTGCTGCTGACGCCAAAGCGCGATATCTTTGGCGATACTCGCATCGAGTAGTGAGAGCCGAAACAAGTGAATAAACAGGGCACAAATCGCACTTGGAATAGCCCATAAACCGATACTTAATGGCTCGACATTGCTAATGCCGTTCTCCTTCAAGAAATTTGTCATCAGGAGCACGGCGCCGAATGCGATAAAAATATCTTCTCCAAAAAACAAGGCGACGTTATCGCAGGCTGCTGCATGCGCTGCAATTTTGTCACGAAGCTGCGGCGGTAAATCGCCGTATTCATGTAACGCTGCACCTTCAGCCATCGGTGCCAACAAAGGGCGTACTGTTTGCGCATGACCACCGAGACTGGTTAAACCTAAAGAGCTAGTCAATTGCCGCACCACGAAATACAGCATGAAGATACGCCCAGTGGTAGCGCTACGAATGCTACGTATCCAGGTTTGCGCTCGCTCCTTTAAACCATATCTTTCAAGCAGAGCAATCACAGGAAAGATTAGAATCACGCTGGCGATTTGTCGGCTATTCATAAATTTCTCACCGAAGGTTTCTAGCAAGGTGATGAAATCCATCCCCACCGCTAGTCCAGTGGCGACACCAGCAACAATCACAACGAGTAGAGGATTAAAGCGAATGGCAAAACCGAAAACGATGATAGGAATGCCGATGAGTGGGAGGAGTAGTGCGCTGTCCATTTTGTCTTTGCGATCAAGTAGCTGGAGTGAAGATGGGAGTAGTAGTTGGGGGGGGAGTCAGATACGATAGTACTTGAATCTGCTGTTGCATCATTGAATTTCTGAGCTGCTGAATTAAGGCCAAAGCATGGGCGCCATCACCATGCACACATAATGTCTGAGCATGCATGCAGAGCTCGACTTGATCAACACTTTGAATACGATGTGTTTGAATTAAATCCAAACTTTGTTGCACTGCCTCTGCTATAGATTCGATGACTGCGTCGGGCCTATCGCGAGGTACCAAGCTTGCGTCATGGCGATAGCGTCGATCAGCAAATGCCTCTTCGATCACCGAGATGCCCGCTGCGCGTGCACCTCGTGCGAGCGGACTGCCAGCCAGTGCGAACAGGTGGTAAATATTGCCTGTCCCCAAAATCAATTCGATCATGATTTTTGCATATTCAGGGTCGTATGCAGCTTGATTGTAGAGAGCGCCATGTGGTTTGACATGGTTTAGCTTGATCCCTACTTCGTCAGCAATAGCGGCGAGATTTTGTATTTGTTGAGATAAACTCTCGAACAAGGCCTTAGCGCTGATCTGCATGGGTTTGCGTCCAAAATTGTCGCGATCTGGAAAACTAGGATGAGCACCCGCGGTCACGCCGTAGTGTTTGCTCAAGCCTAATGCAATTCGCATACTGTGTTCATCACCCGTGTGGCCACCACAGGCAATATTGGCAGAGCTTACCAGAGCCAATATTGCCTCTTCATTCGAGCTTCCTTCACCGAGGTCGGCATTCAAATCAATGTGAAAGCGCGAATTTTTTGCGGTTGATTCATGCATAAATATGAAGATGCTGTCGTATCGTCTCTAATTCTTTGCGCGCTTGTTGCATAGCGCGTTGGGCGGTATCAAGATCAGTGCGAAGAAAACAAAAATTTTTACCGACCGGCGTTTGCGCCAGCTTCCATAAATCTGCTTGAATCACGCACGCAATACGTGGATAGCCGCCAGTTGTTTGAGCGTCGGCTAATAGCACAATTGGTTGTCCATTGGGCGGCACTTGAACAACGCCAGGCATCACTGCATGGGAAAACAAATCTTGCTTACTGCAACGATCGAGGCGATTTCCCTGCAAGCGATAACCCATACGATTGCTTTGGTTACTCACTGTCCACGCATGATGCCAAAAGTCATGTTGGGCTTTTTTGCTGAATTGTTCAAATTCGGGGCCGACAACGGCGCGAATTTCCGGTGTCCACTTTCTTTGTTGGACGCCAATACTCTTGCCAAAAGTTCGGCCAGCACCAAGTTCAATCACATCGTGCTTGCGTAAGGCGCGTCCTTGATAGCCACCGAATTGCGCTTGCAAATCAGTGGCGCGTGCACCTAGTACCGTATCAACCGCAATGCCGCCAGCGACGGCTAAATATGCTCGACATTCGCGCAGCGCTCCTCGCAATCGTAAGAGTGCTCCGGCACTGGCAAGGTAACGCCATCCTGGTGCGATTGTTTGCCCGTTTAACGTGGCAGTAAAGTCGGCACCGCAAATGGCAAACCATGTGGCTTGGGAAAAACGGAGTTCAACCGGACCGATTACGATTTCGAGACCAGCAGCATTAGCTTGATTGCCAACCAAGAAATTCGCGAGACTCAGCGAAGGTGCATCAAGTGCTCCCGCTTGCGCAATTCCAAGGTGACGTGTGCCGTGGCGACCTAAGTCTTGCACGGTGGTTTGTACGCCAGCTTGCAGGACTTCCAGATAGGCTTTACCTGATTCGAGACTCACGTTAGACATCGATGCCCTCGATTTTAAAACGCACGACGTCGCCAGGGCTCAGTAGGCTCGCAGGAGTATGCATGGGACTAAACAAGCACTGCGGCGTCCAAGCAATCAATTGCCACCCGCCAGGACTTTGACTTGGATAAATACCTGTCTGGCTTCCGCCAATACCAACTGAGCCTGCAGGAACTAAGATGCGTGGTTCTGCACGTCGTGGCGTGTTTAAGCGTTGGGGTAGGCCGCCCATATAAGCAAAGCCAGGTTGAAAACCAAGAAAGTACACCGTGTATATGGTATCACTATGGAGGCGCACTACCTCATCAGTGGTGAGTTCGCAATGTTCTGCTACTAGTTCCAAATCTGGGCCATGTTCACCACCGTAATAGGTCGGGATCTCGATGTGCCGTTGTTGAAATGTTTCCGCTTCGACGGTGTTCCACAAATTTCTTAAGCGCTCCAACCATATTTCACTGGAGTCTTTGAGTGGGTCAAAAAAAACCGTGAGGTTATTCATTCCAGGAACGATGTCCTGGCATTCAAATTCTTGAGTAAGTACTTGCGCGATTCGCCAGATTTTTCTTTGCAAGGGCAAATCTGGCGCAGCGAAATTGATGCCTGCTTTGGGACGCGTGTGGATACTCGCGGCCGATTCCCCTAGCACTTCAAAGTAGATATCGACTTGAGGCATCAACGCGTCCTTGTGTAGTAGTTACCAGCGGAATCCGAGTTTCACGCTAACGGTGTCGTTACTACCGATTCGGTCCACTTCACCTGCAACATTAAATAGTCCAAAGTTAGCGTTAATGCCCGCGAACACTTTACTCGAGGTCGGCGATGCTTTTTGCAAGCTACCCACGTTCGGTGTTACTGAACCCCAAACACGGCCAATTCCAACATATGGCGTCAACATTAAGAAGCCTTTGGAAGCAACCAGTTCAACGCTCTTAGCATCAAATCCTAATTGATCAACCCCTGACAATTTGCTGTAGGCGGCGCGCACGCCGAGCGCTGGCGTGGCAACACTTCCCTCAAGAAGCGCATAACGCGCTTCTAGACCTAGTAGTTTGATATTGGAATCAGGTACAGCGACTAAAGATGCGCCCACATCGATATTGAAGGGAAGCCCTTTGGTAAGATGCAATTTAGGCATAGGTAAGGCCGAAATGTTGGCGCCTGCCTTTTTCCATACAGCGCTATTTTCCAATTGAGTCACGCTGATTTCGCCGCCAAGGTCAAAGCCAGTGATACCTAGCGGTGTTGCGGGTGTAATCGCTTTATAACTTCCTGCTGCGGTGAAGTCTTTAGCCAATTGATTAAATTCATTTTGACTCAAAGATTTGAGTTGATTGAAATCAGTCGATGCTTGTGTTGAGTTAGTGATTGCTGCTAGTGTGAGGATGGCGGTCGACATCACTCGGGGAGAAAATTTCATACTATCCTCGGGGGTAAAATTACGCTTGCATTGATGCAGTAAAAGCCAAATTCTACCTTGGAACTCGGAGGATACAAATAAATGTTTTAAGAGTTCAGTAAAACAGACACTGGTATGTCTGTGCTTGCTTGTGTGAGGTAATCACACAGCGTTGCGTAGTCGACGAGGTGAATAATGGCGGGGCGTTAGATCTGAACAATTGAATTGTGCTGCCTGCTCTTTTTTGTCTAGGTCTAACACCAGCGCAAGCATGAGTGAGACCCGCGACTTCAACTATGCAGCAGTATCAAAACTTGCCTTTGGCTCGCGTCATGATTTTATGTCAGTGCTAAGTTTGAGAGCTTGTGTATGAACGTTTTTCACGTCAATCGTACTTAAACAAGGTGGGGACATTGGTCGCTGTCCCCAACTGTCTCGGTTCTAGTCGATTTCCAATAGGACTTTAACGCTGGAATCGACTGCACTTTTTTCGATGTAACCGACCGCGTCTGGATTGCCAGCCACGAGTTTCTTGACCTCACTGGCGTTTGACACTTCTTTGGGTGGAGACGATTTGCCAGAAAACACGAGCCGTGCCCAAATTGCTTTAACTTGTGAAGGCGTTTTGTCTGCGACTTTGCTATAAAAGTTTTTACGTACGTCGGAGGTCTCACCTTGATCCACTAAAACGGGAGCTCCAGCGCCTGGTAGCTGGCTCGATTTCCCCAAAAATAGCGCGGCCGTTTGCTCTTTGTTCAAACCTGTAGCCGAACTTTTGGTACTTACTACGACCGCAATTTGTGCCACACTCGTAATAGAGAAGCTCAAGCTACACAATGTTGCCAACAAGAACAGAAGTTTTTTCATGATTGGTGCTCCTCATTCAAAACACACGGTCATAACTAAGACGGAAGACGGTCGCATTGCCACCAAAATTTTTAGTGATATCAGTATGACGATCGATTTGTGCTTTGACGGCACTGCTGGCATCGAGGTCATACTTTAGCGTTAAAGAGATCCGCTTATAAGACTGAGGCACATACTTGGTTTCATCAGAGCTAGATTCTTTGTATTGAGCATAATTGAGGAAAGGTGTCCAATCGCCAAGATGAATACCCGCTCCCACAGTGAACGCTGGAGCCTTATAAGAGTAACCAGCATCATCAAATTTTCGCTCGAGTTGCGTCATCTCTGAGAGCACGAACCATTGGTCTAGATCGAGGTTCATGGCCAAGCCGTATGCAGTGAGTTTGGCGCTATCGTCAAGGCCTAAATCAAATACTTTTGAACGTGCAGTCGACGTCATATAAACCCCACGCAGAGTAAGCGCGCCTTGATTGATCTCGACATCACCACCGACGATACTCTTCCAAGATACTTCTGACTTATTCGGGTAGTAAAGTTTGAGATATAAAGCATCTTTGACGGTTTCTGAGCCTCCAAACAGACTTGCACTCACATTCATATCGCCATAACTATTGTTATAACGAAGGCTGGCACCATTGTAGTTGGTGACTTCCCAGCCATACAATTCGGGTGGAGTGCTGACCCACGGATAAGATAATCCTATATCTTGAAAGTCTGAGTAGTAGTAAAGAGGGATGCGTTTCCGCCCCACTTGAAGCTCCCAATTTTTATTGAATTTATAGCCGCCGTAGGCCCATTGAACATTGGGAGTTGAATCGCTACCTCTGACCACAAGTTGGCCAACCAAGCTGAAGTCCGCCGTTGGCTTGTAGTTGAGTTGGATTCCGGCGCGTGATTCTGGTTTCAATGAGAAGTTGTCACGGTACACGCCCGCATTGCCCCAATCGGCAGTGTAGCAGGGGCATTTTTCGCTGGCAATTGGTACACCATTGCTATCCCCGCTTATTACTTTGCCTCCCACGATAGAAACGAAGCCTGTTACTTTGAGATCAGACGAAGTTTCTTGAGCCAGTGCGAGTGCTGAGATACCGTGTAAGCCGCCGAATAAAAATAGGCTGGTGAGTGCGCGGCGTGACAGATTAAGGTGTAACCGAGAGCGGTAAAACGCGAAACAAGAACGGACAAGCATCATGATGTTTCTCCTGTAAGTGGGATACGCAAAGACTGTGTCAGGTGAACCATCTTCTGCCTGTTTTTGCTCATAAGCAAGAAAAAGCACGAAAATTGAAAGAAAATGCAGCGAAATTACGACGATATTCTGCGCTTAAAGAGTAATAAGCCAAGAGACGATACCGCGAATATGGCACCGGCTAAAAACGTGAACTTTGCGCCTAGGCTTTGCCACAACAAACCTGCAATCAGGCTGGCAACTAGTAAGCAGACACCGCTTACCAAATTAAACATGCCAAACGCAGTGCCTCGTAAATCTTCAGGAGCGTGACTAGCTACCATGCTAGACAAGAGTCCTTGAGTCATTCCCATATGAATGCCCCACAAAATGACACCGCCAATTAAGCCGTGCCAAGTGTTACTGAAGGCAAAGAGTAAATCAGCCACAATTAACACCAGTAAACCGAAGCTGAGTAAAGTTCGTGGTTCCAGATGATCGGATAATTTTCCAAACGGATAAGCAGAAATAGCATAGATCAAGTTCATGATGACCATGACCAAGGGAATATATGCCAATGGTATTTGTAACTGTTGTGCGCGCAAGAGTAAAAATGCTTCGCTAAAACGCGCAAGTGTGAACAAGCCGCCGAGTATCACTA
>CALKVB010000160.1 GCA_937996605.1 uncultured Oxalobacteraceae bacterium
ATGAATAATGAGGCTTCGTGTTGACACGACCATCACCTTGGCTGACAGCCCTCATGCGCCGCCTCGCATACCAAACCGTAGTAGCAATCACACCGACGATCAGCATCCATCCCAATACACCGGTTGATTTCTCAGATTCAACAGGTTTACCTATTTCTGTTTTTGGTGTCGAGACCACTGAAGACTGAGCTTGCGCTTGAGACTGCGCAGTCTGTACAGACTCATTCGATACAATCTCAACTGGGATTTGGCTTTGTTTAAATTCTCCTTCAGGAGTAATGGGCTCAACATGTCCGCCCGCATTTCCTTGACCATTATTATTGCCGTTGGCATACAACGTGCGTGGCTGGGTCAACACATGGCCCAGCACCATGCCGGTCATGATTCCAGTCATACTCGGGCCATTCGATGGCGACGTCGGTGCGGATATAACTTGGGGTGAACTAATAATGGGTCTTTGTTGGTAGCCAGTGTTACTCGCGCTATTACCCACACTATTGTTCGAGGAGTTACTTGGCAATGGCACACCACTCGCCGCTGCTGTCGGACTAGGCCTGTGATTGTTATCCCAGTTCTTCATAGCATTTGCTTGTGCTTGGCGATTCGCTAAATCACGATTGAAGGCACCGCCAGCGTTCGATCTGGAATTTGATTGCTTCGAGAGTCCACCGAAACTACCGAAACTCGAGTTACTCGGACGTGTGTTACTGATACTTGGCACGCTACGGCTTGATGAGAAACCACGGCTCATCGACTTTGAAGAAGCCGCACCTTTTCCCGCGATAGCCAAACCGGATAGCACCAGTAAGCTGCTGCACAAAAGAACTTTCACACTATTGATGAGTCGCATGTTCTCGCCTTTACTTTGATTGCTACGCAATCGAATTACTTAAAACAAAAAAGAAGTAGGCGAAGAATAGGACTAGAAAAACAACAGCGCATCGGTAAAAATTTTTGCGATTCACCACAAATGAAAAAAGCCACCGCAGGGGTGGCTTTTGATTCACTTCATTTTTTTGAGCAGGAATTCGCGAGCTAAATCAGCTCAATTGTTTTTCCATCTCTTCAAATTTCAGGTCCTTAACCAATCTAAATTCATCACCAATCTCAGAGGGGAAAGGCTTGAAACGACCCGTGCGAACATAGCCACGACGCTCGTAATAAGCGATCAGTTCAGCGCGCACACTGATCACTGACATCCACATTTTTTTGACACACCATAGAGCTTGAACTTCTGCTTCTGCGGCTTGCATAAATTGTTTGCCAATTCCACCGCCTTGCAATGTTGGTTGCACCACAAACATACCAAGGTAAGCAGCGTCACCGGTTTTTTCTAAATGCACGCAACCTATCATTTGCGTATCCTGCACACACAACAACACCACAGAATTATCTGCTTCGATCAATTGCATCACCTCTTCCGCATTGATACGGGTACCGGTTAATAGATCAGCTTCTGTGGTCCATCCTGCTCGGCTCGATTCACCGCGATAGGCGCTATTGACCAGAATTGCAATATCAGCCGCATCGCTCTTGACAGCGTGCCGAAAACATAACTGCGGAGTGGATAAAACTTCTGTACGCATGCTGCTTGACCTCATTCATTTGACGCTCACCAAGGCTGGCGAGAAAAAGCAAAATGATAGCACGCAGGGTGATACTTTCGTTCCTCGCCACTCCGTTTTCAGCTGTCGTCAGCAAGTTAGCGCGACTGCACTTTTACCTTAGCTGGTCACAGAGATATACACATACGGCAAATAAAGTCTTATCGAATTACCTTGCCATAAAATTATTGAACTTAAAAACGCCTCAAAATTCGTTTTCATTTCATCCTGCGATTTATGCGTTTCATCCTCCGTTTTCTGCATCTCACAACTTTGCGTCTTGAAGACCAACCTTGAGAAAGGAATACTCACCATCGCGAAATCCCCTAATTACCTAGCAGGTGCCCATCATGTCACGTAAAACACTACTCGTACTCGCCGTCGCTTCTGCAGTTTTGAGCCTCGCTGCTTGCAATAAAAGCGGTTCTGAACCCGCCAAAAACAGTGCTTCGGCATCCGCTGCTGTGAAGACTGCTGAAAAATCCGAAAAACTGATCGTCGCCAACGAAGATATTCTGAACTTACAGAGCAATGCTCTTGCCTCTGGCCCTGTAGTCACTGGCTCGATTCAACCTGAACGCAAAGCCGATTTACGTGCCGAAGTATCAACCGTAGTACTGCAGGTCTTGAAAGAAAATGGTGAAGCCGTTAAGCGCGGCGATATCATCGTGCGCTTGGATGAAACCTCGATTCGCGATAATTTAAATTCAGCGAACGATGCAGTACGCAATGCCGCACTCGCGCTCGATCAAGCTGAACGTAACTTACAACGCCTAAAAACTTTACGCGCATCTGGTATGACCTCGATGCAATCATTGGATGATGCTGAAGTTCGTCGCAATGCCGCGCAAAGCGAAGTCTCTTCCGCCAAAGCGCGCGCCGCCGCGGCACAGCAACAATTGCAACGCACCGTGGTACGCGCACCGTTTGATGGCATTGTGAGCGAGCGTAAAGTCTCCGCAGGCGATACTGCTTCTGCAGGTAAAGAGCTAGTCAAAGTGATTGATCCAAATAGCATGCGTTTCGTTGGCCGAGTATCAGCAGACAAAATTGGCATGGTAAAACCCGGCCAAGCGGTCAGCTTCCGTATCAATGGTTATGCCGGTCAAGAGTTCCGCGGCAAAGTCACACGCGTTGACCCTGCCGCCAACGATGTAACGCGTCAGGTAGAAGTCTTAGTCGCTTTTGCCGACGCCAAACAGCCTAAAGTTTCTGGCTTGTACGCAGAGGGAAATATCGAAGCTGAGACAGTGGCGGCTTTGATGTTGCCGGAAGGCGCAATCGTCAAGTCTGGCGATAAGAGCTTTGCATGGAAGATCAATGGCAAGACCCTCAACAAGGTCGAATTGGCGCTTGGCAGCCGAGATGTACGTACCGGTAACTATGAAGTACGTAAAGGTGTCACCGTTGGTGATGTAATTATGCGTAACCCCAGCTCTAGCTTTAAAGATGGCCAAGTAGTTGAAATGGCTGGCGCAAAAACAGCATTTGCTAACGCCACTTTGGCACAGGGGAATTAATCATGTTTCTCTCTGACTTCAGTATTAAAAAACCGATCGCGACTATCGTCATGATCATCGCCCTAATGGCGATGGGCTTGCTGGCGATGAGCAAATTACGCGTCAATCAAAACCCTGATGTCGAGATTCCAGGGCTGTTCGTCAGCATTCCTTATCCAGGTGCTTCGCCGGACACTGTAGAACGCGAGATCGTCAACCGCATCGAAAAATCCTTGCAAAGTGTGCCAGGTGTCGATGAGGTGTATTCCTACTCGAATGAAGGCAGTGCTGGTTTCGAGATGCGCTTTAGCTTCAAGAAAAACATGATTGAAGCAACCGACGAAGTGCGTAATGTGATTTCTTCGGTGCGCTATAAGCTGCCAACCGAAATGCGCGAGCCTGTGATTCAACGTTTCGATCCTTCACAACAACCCGTGCTGAATATGGCCTTGTCGTCAAGCAGCATGAGCCATGCCGAAATCTCCCGCTTTGCTGAAGATACCTTAGCCAATCGTTTGCGCGGCTTACCTGGCGTTGCTACGGTCAATGTTAACGGTGCCTTGAAACGCGAATTATCCGTACTTCTGAAAGCCGAACGTCTACGCGAATTTAATGTTTCCGTATCTGAAGTGGTCGGTGCTTTACGTACACAAAACACCAATGCTCCAGTCGGTAAAGTACGCGGCAATTTGGAAGAAGAAAGTATACGCCTCGTTGGCCGCATTGAAAATCCTGCTGAATTTCAAAATATCGTGGTGAAACGTCGCGGTGATCAAATCGTTCGCCTCGGCCAAGTGGCGACAATCGAAGACGGATTTGCTGATGTCAACGGCGTCAGTATTCGTAGTGGTAAACCCAATGTTGGCGTACAAGTATTGCGTTCACGCGAAGCGAGTACCGTGGCCGTCGCTAAGGGTGTTCGCAAAGCGATGGAAGAAATTAACAAGGAATTAGAAAAAGAGCACCCAGGCACAAAATTAGAAGTAACCTATGATGGTGGTCGCGACGCCCAAAGCAGTCTCAATAATGTGATCGAATCGCTGATTTTCGGCGCGGTGTTGACCATTTTTGTGGTGTACGCTTTCCTTAATTCATGGCGCTCTACGCTCATCACGGCCTTAAGCTTACCGACTTCGGTGATCGCAGCTTTCATCGCCGTATGGTTGTGCGGCTTTACGCTAAATTTCATGACATTGTTAGGCTTGTCGCTCGCGATCGGCGTCTTGATTGATGACGCCATCGTGGTGCGTGAAAATATCGTACGCCATATGCAAAACGGCTCTGATCGCCGCACTGCAGCGCTTGAAGGCACGGCTGAAATTGGTTTGGCAGTCGCAGCCACCACTTTCTCTATCATCGCGGTATTTATTCCCGTCGCGTATATGCCAGGTATGGCAGGCGAATGGTTCCGTCCTTTCGCTTTAACGGTAACTTGTTCTGTATTGGTCAGTTTAGGTATTTCCTTCACTTTAGATCCTATGCTCTCTGCTTACTGGGGAGATCCAGCAGATCATCACAACGCACCGAAGAAAGGTATCAGCAAAGTATTAGCACGTTTCAATGATTGGTTTGATTCACAAGCAGATCGTTATGGCAATGTGATCGCTTGGGCCTTACATCACCGTCGTTGGATGGGTGCAATTGCCCTCACAAGTTTGGTCGGTGCGCTCGTATTGCAAGCAAAGTTTGGCGGCACAAGTTTCTTGCCTTCTTCTGATAACGGCAATTTGATGATAGAAGTGCGCACACCAGCGTCTTCTTCCTTGGAATACTCTCGTCTCAAGATGGAACGCGCAGCTGAGATCGCTCGTAGCATCAAAGAAGTGAAGGATACCAATAGCAGCATCAATCCGAATGGTGGCCGCATCTATGTGGACATCGGTAAAAAGAATACCCGTAGCCGCGGCGCCAAAGAAATCGCCATCGAATTACGCGACAAAATACGCCCACTGGTTGGTGCTGAATATGTCGTGATTGACGATACTAACAACGGTGCGCGCAAACCTGTACAAATTGAATTTACAGGGCCTGATTCACGCAAGCTGATGGAAATCACCAATGCGTATATGGAACAATTGCGCAAGATACCGGGTGCGGTAGACGTTGGTTTGTCTGAACAAGATCCGAAGAAGGAATTAAAAATCGAAATGAATCGTGGCTTAGCCAATTCCATGGGTATTTCGGTCAATGATGCGGCACAGTCCTTGCGTGTGGCGTTTGCTGGTATCGAAGTCGGTGATTGGGTTGACCCTACTGGTGAAACACGTGACGTTTCTGTGCGTTTGCATCCAGCAGACCGCGTCAGCAAAGAAAATATCGAACGCTTACCAATTGCGATCAGTGGCACCAATGAAATGGTACCGCTCGATCAAATCGCCACCGTCACCATGGGTAAAGGCCCTTCTGGCATCGTACACAGTAACGGCAAGCGTACGATTACCGTTTCTGCCAACGTACAAGGTCGTTCCAATGGTGAAGTAACGAAAGACGCGATGGATCTAGCGAAATCCTTTAACTACCCACCAGGCTATGGTTTGTCATTGGCAGGCGCTGGCCAAGATCAAGACGAATTGTTCACTGAAATGCTCATTGCTTTGATTTCCGGTATCGGCTTGATGTACTTGATCTTGGTGATGCAGTTTGGTTCCTTCACCGCGCCATTAGCCGTGATGTTGTCCTTGCCTTTGTCCTTGATCGGTGTGGTGATCGCTTTGATGGTGACTGGTAGCACGATCAATTTGATGAGTTTTATCGGCATTATTATGCTGATGGGCTTGGTCGCCAAGAATGCAATTCTTCTGCTTGATGCTGCACGCAAACAAGAGAAAGAAGGTATGGATAGAGAAGAAGCCTTGATGCATGCTGGTCGTGTACGTTTGCGTCCGATTTTGATGACTACCTTTGCTTTGATCGCCGGCATGATTCCTGTGGCATTAGGCTTGGGTGAAGGTGGTGAGTTCTATCGTCCACTCGCGATTGCAATTATCGGTGGCACGATTACTTCGACAATTTTGACTTTGTTGGTGGTGCCTAGCTTCTACGACAGTATCGAAATCGCCCGTGATCGCATGATGGCGAAAATGCGCCGTCGTGCTGGCCAATACAACCAAGTGTTGGCGGTGTTGGTAACGATGTTAGAAGCGGTGCTGACGCTGACTTTCGTTCGCTTAGTCTATCGCTTGGTCATGAGCTTGATTGGTAAAGTGCGCGGCACGCGAAAAGTCGCTGCTTAATTTGTGCGGGCTTCAATAAACCTTTATTCATTTACATTCGATGGAACCGAATTTTCTAGAAAGGAGCACGAAGAATTAGTTTGTTGGAAAACTCCGCTTGCATTAGCACCACTGATACAAGCGGAGCGTGAGTAGTACCGGTTTTGGCCTGCATTGTTCCCCTCTGCAGGCTTTTTTTTATTTAAAACGATAGATACTGCGTTGCCAATCCCATCGCAGCACTAAGTGCGATCACTTGCATGACTTTCAGTTTGAAGTGAAACAAGGCCAATGCCGATAACAAGGCAATCAACAAAGCTTTGAAATCCATCCCCACTTTCCAACCTTCAGGAAAGAGCACATGCCAGGCGAAAAATAAAGCGAGACTGAGAACTACGCCGACCACCGCTGCCGTAATCGCACTCAAGGGCGCGGTCAAACTTACTTGTCTATGCGTGGTTTCTATCATCGGTGCGCCAGCGAAAATAAAAATGAACGAGGGTAAAAAAGTGAACCAGGTGACCAAACAAGCCGCCAATGCACCCGCTTGCCACTCGTGGCCTATACCCAACAAGGCCTGCGCATAGCCCGCGACAAAACCAACGAAGGCCAGCACCATAATCAAAGGGCCGGGAGTCGTTTCACCGAGCGCCAAGCCGTCTATCATCTGTCGTGGGTTTAGCCAATGGAACTCTTGCACAGCAGCCTGCATCACATAAGGTAATACGGCATAAGCACCACCAAAAGTAAGCAAAGCTGCCTTGCTAAAGAACCATGCCATTTGGGTGTATGTGTGTTGCCAACCCAAAGCGTAGTACAGGGTTAGCATAGGCACGCACCACAACACAGATCCAAGTAACAACACGCGACTCAGTGCTTGCCAAGTAAAGCGGGCATGAGCTGGACTTGGACTATCGTCATCAATTACGGCTTTACCGTAGTGCTTATTCTTAGCGCTGGCATGGGCGTCAACATGAAAATGCTGAGGATAGAAACGGCTACCACACCAACCAAGAACAGCAGCCGCAAAAAGAATCAAAGGGAAAGGCAAATTGAAGATGAAAATGGCGACAAAAGAGGCAAAGGCAATAAACCACAAACTCGTGTTGTGCAAAGCCCGCCCACCAATCCGAAATACGGCTTGAACCACGATTACAGTCACCGCCGGTTTGATGCCAGCAAAGATGCCGGCGATGAGATTGGTGTGACCAAAAGCCAGATACACATACGAAAGAGCGATCAAGATCAATAGTGAAGGCAAGACAAACAAGACACCCGCTGCTATTCCACCGCGCGTGCCATGCATGAGCCAACCAATATAGGTGGCCAGCTGTTGCGCTTCTGGGCCGGGCAACACCATGCAATAGTTTAGGGCATGCAAAAAGCGACGCTCGGAAATCCAACGCCTTTGCTCGACCAATTCCTGATGCATAATAGCGATCTGCCCAGCAGGGCCACCGAAACTAATGAGGCCAAGCTTCAGCCAGAATGCGAGTGCCTCTAGAAAACTTGGTGGAAGCGGCGCGCTCTCGGTATTGATAGTGTTGTCCTTGTCGATGAGCTCGCTAGCGTTGTCTATCATGGCAATTTAATCGAAAAAAATGAATGGGCATTGTAGAGCGATTTATCCCACGCTAGAAAGAAACACAAGTAATAAACTTATTTACACTGCGCAGACACGACAGGAGATGATATGGGAAAAGGAAGATTTGAAGCATTCAGTGATGGTGTTGGAATTGAAGGTGCCGCATGGTGGCAGTATGGACGACCTACTACCGCTGCTCCCCGTGTTCCTGAGTTATATCCTCAGCTTTGTCTACGTTGGCATTTACTGGAACAACCATCACCATATGCTACACGCTACCCACACCGTCAGTGCATCAAGTCTGTGGGCGAACCTGCATCTATTGTTTTGGCTATCTTTAATTCCTTTCACCACCGGTTGGATGGGAGAAAATCATTTTGCGCCAACTCCTACTGCGCTATACGGAGTGAATCTGTTCATGGCTGCACTTGCCTACTGGATTTTACAAATGGCCTTAATGAAAGGCAGTCACGACAACCATCTTTTACGTAAAGCGATAGGTCGTGATCTCAAAGGTAAGCTTTCATTATTCCTATATGCTGCTGCGATTATCATCGCGTCCTACGTGCCGATGCTTGCACAAGGTATATACGTCGCGGTGGCCTTGATGTGGTTAATTCCAGATCGCCGGATTGAGCATGTATTGGTCGAAAAAACGGCTGATCCATCTGATCATTAAGACCGCGATAAGGCAAAGATGTGGTCGTGATTCCATAAAGAAATATGCAAGTTCTTTGTCTGATTTGCGGCATATTTGAGTCTAGACTTTACATTTCTTGCTACAATTCGGCCTCGATGTTGCAATAAAAACAGCAAATCTACCTATTTTTCGACGCCAACCAACCACAAGGCATTAAAAGCAAACATGATCAACGGGCGTCTTTCCCTGATTACTCCTGAGGGAGTACGGATACTTATGACACCAGCGGGGCCATCGGCTCGCGCTTGGGCATGGGCGATCGACTTTTTGATTTGTGTCGCCGTGTACTTCATCTATGCGATAGTAGTCGGCGTTCTCAACCTCGGTACTGGCACCTTATTAATTGGCGTATTTGTCTTGTACTGGGGTTATCCCATCATTTGCGAGGTGTATTTCAACGGACGTAGCATAGGGAAGCGCGCTTTGCGCCTGAAAGTCGTACGCGCAGATGGCTTGCCCGTTGGATGGCGCGAATCTTGTCTACGTAATCTATTATTGGTTGCCGATTTCCTACCCGTTTTTTATGCGACAGGATTAATTTGTATGCTGTTCGATCTGCAGTTTCGCCGGCTTGGCGACATTGTGGCGGGTACCCAAGTGATTTATCTCGACACCATTAGTAAGCGTGTCGCTGCTCCAGAGGTCGATCCGATTCCACTTCCCTATCCTCTGACACCAGAACAGCAGCGTGTACTGATAGGCCTGTTTGAACGCGAAATGCATATTCCAATTGAGCGGTTACATGAACTCGCCAGTTTCGCGCAACCGCTCACAGGTGAAACAGGTGCTGCCTCACTCGATCGCTTACGCGGTTTTGTCGCGGGGTTAAACCAATGAAGCAAAAACAATTTGAACTTCAAAATGAAGCGCTTTGGCACAACATCGAGCTGTTGCTAGCAAATGATAAGAAGAAGCCTGCACCCGATCCAGAAAATTTTCCGGTGATGTATCGCCGTGTTTGCCAGACTTTAGCGCTGGCACAACAACGTGGTTACTCGCCAGCACTGACCGATTATTTACAGAAAATGGTCAGTGATTGTAATCAGCGTTTATATGGCACCAAGATCGAACGCCCACTCACATTACACCATTGGTTGTTTCGCGAATTTCCACAACGCGTACGCGAGGAATGGCGCTTATTACTATTGATGAACATCGCTTTTTGGGGCGTTGCACTCGTTGCAGGCCTCATCGTTTGGCACCAACCTGACATGGCCTATCATTTTATGGGCGCCAAAGAGATTGAGAAAATCCAAGAAATGTATCAATCGAAGATCTTCAAGACAGGCAGGGGCGCCGAGAGCGACTTCACCATGTTTGGCTTCTATATCTGGAATAATGTCTCCATCAATTTTCGTACCTTTGCTGGTGGTATTTTCGCGGGCATCCCAGCCTTGCTCGCGATGGGATATAACGGCCTGCACATGGGTGTTATCGCCGCGGTCTTAAATGCAGATAGTGTTACTCGTAATAACTTCTGGCCCTTTGTGATTACCCATTCTAGTTTTGAGATCATAGGTATGCTATTGGCCGGTGTGGCAGGCATGCGCTTAGGTTTAACACTCTTGCATCCACACAGACTAAGTCGCCGCCACGCTTTGTATCAAGCCAGTATACGAGTTTTCCCGATACTAATTGGGGCCGCTATTCTGACCTTTATCGCGGCCTTCTTTGAGGCTTTTTTCTGCGCCAACGCATCCATCCCCGCCAACATAAAATACATTGCCGGTGCGATTTGTTGGACCAGCTTGATTCTCTTTTTCGCCTTCGCTGGTCGTCAACGGAGCGCTTGAAATGCAATTAGACCAGCTTCAACTTGATTTACGTCCGCGCAGTAACGCCCAAGCTTTGGATCTCGGTTTCGCTCTGCTGCGTGCTAATGCTGCGGCGGTATACACAGTATGGCTAATGCTGTGGTTACCCACCATCGCAATTTGCAGTGTATTAGCCTTCAACATGCCTGCGCTAGGTTTTTGGGTGAATGGCACTTGGCTCTTACTTGCGTGGTTTGTGCGCCCTTGGCTGGAACGGGCACCTCTTTATATGCTTTCACGTTTAGTGTTTGGTGAGAAGGTGACATGGCAGGAAACCTTACGTGCATGGCCAAGCCAGCTCGGCGGAGGCTTTATACGTTTGTTTTTGTTACGACCATTTGCCGCAGGGCGTGGGCTTTATCAAGCTATTTGGCAGCTCGAGGGAGCACGCAAAAAGAGCGCGCGTTACCGGATTCGGGTTATTGGAAAACATACTGCAGGGTCGGCCAGCTGGTTCGGCGTTGCCTGCGCCCATTTCGAAGGCATCATCCAATTTGGCTTGTTCGCTTTAATTGGCTTCTTTTTGAGTGATGCCGAAGCGATGAATCCTCTATCACTCTTCATTGAAGCAGGTACCGAGCACAACACGGTGTTACTGGCATGTTCAATTATTGGTCTTGCTATAAGCGGTGGCATCATTGGCCCCATTTATGTCGCTTGTTGTTTCACACTCTATTTGAACCGACGTGCCACGCTCGAAGCTTGGGACTTAGAAATCGCTCTGCGTCAATTTAAACCTGTGGTTGAGAAAAAATCTAAACCGACAAATGCGATTAGTATTATGCTCTTAATTGGATTTCTTAGCGCCCAACTGTTCAATTCAAAACCAGTTTATGCCGATGACATCCCCGCTTTAAACTTCGACAAACCAATTTGTGAACGCGAGAAACTCGTTTTTAGTAACGAAACACAACGCACAGAAACGAACGACCCAGCAATCAAACAAACACGCCAAGAGCTAGATCTAATTTATCAAGACAGTGACTTTCAGTTTTATGAGTGCAAAGAAAGTTGGGCGCCCAAAGTCGATAAAAAGAAAAAAAATGAAAAACTTGATCCTGCCACGCTGGAAAGGATCAAGCAAATCGCGCTAGCGCTTAAGTATGTATTTATCGCTCTGGGAATAGGTTTTGTTATTTGGTTAATCAGCCGTTACCGCGGCCAATTTTTTTCATTTGCCCAACCCAAAACTGTCCAATTCGCGACTGAAGTTGGCGGCCTTGACATCCGCCCTGAAACCTTGCCTGATGATGTTGCGGCTTGTGCATTAGAGCTATGGCAAAAAGGCGAGAGACGAGCTGCCATTGGCCTACTCTATCGTGCTAGTTTGGCACGCATGGTCGAACAGTATCAGCTCACTATCAATCAAGGTGCCACTGAAAATGATTGTCTTGAAAATGCGAGAATCGCGCTGCGCGAAGCGCGATTCTCTAGCAAGATCTTTAGCACACTCGACGTTTGTACCAATATTTGGCTACGCGCAGCCTACGCACATCAGTACCCGGACAGCATAGCTATTTTATGTCAGCAGTGGCGAGCCAGCTTCGATCAGGCGCATCAGGGAGGCCTGCAATGACACAAGCGACTACAAACGCAAAGAAAATGGTTCAAGGCGGGAATAAAGATCTGCTGATTTGGAGCGTGCTCATTATCTTGTGCCTAGGCGGTGGATGGTGGTGGTTTCAAAACATGGAAAGGTCATGGCTTCCCGAAATCCGCACCATGGAACGCTACCGCAAGCAACCGATGCTCG
>CALKVB010000161.1 GCA_937996605.1 uncultured Oxalobacteraceae bacterium
ATATGTTTGGCGCCGCTGGCAGCGACATCACGCTGAAAATGCCGGTGGGCACCATCATTACCGACGTCGAAACCGGCGAGGTGTTGTACGAGTTGTTAGAGCCCGGCGAGGTTATCACCATTGCCAAAGGCGGCGATGGCGGCTTTGGCTTGTTCCCATTTGAGATGGGCCACCGTGCGTTGTTCTGTCGCTGCTTTTAGCAATGGAGAAATTTAACCGAGACGGGTACCAACTTCAATTCTTTGTTGCTTGAGTGGCTCGGTATTGCGGGAAGCTTCTTCGAACTCAGCATGACGCGCACTTAATTCTTTAGCCGCATCAACACCCGCAAGGCGCGCTTTGTAAGAAGAAATTTCACCTGCGAGTTTGCTAATCTTGATCGTCAGTTGATCTTCTTGTGACTGCAAACGTGGCAAGGCTTTTTGTAGCGCTTCTAAACGCTGAGTACGACCTGCATTACCAAAACGGTAGCGCGACACCTCAACAAATAATGAACGTCCACCACGACGCTCAAAGTGATAGGCGTCAGGAGTAATCCATTCTTGTGATTTAGTTAGGCGCATGCCTTCGTCGATACTATCGACGGTTTCGATACGTTCGAGTTGTTCAATCAACCAAGCCGGCGCTTTGGCGTTGAAGCTAACTACTGAAAGTAAGCTTGAATCTTTAACGATAGGCGCGTTGATGCGATCAGGTACGATAAAGTGGCTGTAGCGTTGCTTTTCACCGATACGATAAGCAGCGCTCGCATCACTTGCGTTGTCGAGCAAAATTACTGAGGTATAGCCACGCAATACGCCTTCTACTGCACCTTGCCATTTTGCGTCAGTGACTTCCACGATCTCTGGCAGCATGCTATGCGGGATATTCGCTTCGTTCAAAGCACGGCGCATTTGTCGCACGTTTTCTGGGTCGGGCAGGCTGGCTTTCCCTTGCAACGCCGAGATGGTTTCCATGTCGGCTGCGATGCGTTGGCTCAGGGCGTCACGTTCTTGTTTTTGTTGGGCGAGTTCGGCTTCTTTTTTCTCAAGTTCATCAGCGATATTGGCGATATCGGCATCAGCTTCGGCTGCTAATTTTTGTAAGCGCGCTTTTTGCTCGAGCAAACTCTCTTGTGGTTTTAGCTTGGCATTGATATGACTTAGCTTCTCACGCAATGCTGATTCTTCGGCTTCTAAAGCAGCTTCGGCCTGCTGTGCTTCGCTATGATTTTGTGCTTGTTGCGCTAGACCCTGTCTACGTTCTGATAGCGCTTCATCTTGCGTCTTTAAATAGCGTTTGCTCGCGCGCAGGGCTTCGCTCGTGGCCGCAGCCCTTTGTAAATCCTCATGATATTGCAGGGTTGGTAAAATCTCTTCCTGGAGGTCTCGCTTTTCTTTGGTCAAACTTTCCCATTGGTGGAAGTTAGCGACTTTCAAGCGCAAACCTTCGAGATTCGTTTTTGCCCCTTCGAGTTCGGTTTCGAAACGTTGCAGTTCAGATTCGGTATCGCGCTGATGACGCTTCGCATCATCGTAGGCATCTAAGACTTCTTTATCGCCAAACACTTGGAATACCAAGTCGAGCAGTTGGCGCGGCGCGTATTCGCATAGCTTATCGGTTTCACCTTGTTCCAAGGCTAGCACTTTACCCATGGCTGAAGACAAACCCGCATGTGATAAACGTTTGCGGTAGGTTTCAACACCCAACCAATCATTCGCTTCTTGAATCTCTTCGATCTCAACTTTGCCACTGCGCATCAAATATTGACGCTTCCAATCGCCGCCATTTTTTTGGATTTGGCAAAACAAAGTGACTTCATCTTCGTACAGGCCCGACATGCGGAAAGGACGATTAGAAATCTGCGCACCCACCGCACTATTGTCAACCACCGCGCGTATCCACGCTGTCTGTTGGCCTGAGTGACGCGCATAGTGTTTGTAGGAGCGTCCCATCGAACATTCGAGACCAAATAAGGTGCGTAAGGCATCAAGCAAAGTTGTTTTGCCCGAGCCATTTTGTCCAGCAATGGTGATGATCTTGGCATCGAGAGGAATATTCTTAATGCGTTGCCAGTAATCCCAGTGTACGAGTTCGAGTGATTTGATATGAAACATTGTTGTTCTTCTCTGCTAAATGGTTGACGAAGGGCCAGTCTTAGACGCTATCTTTGTCTTCTGCGGCTGCAGAGGATGGCGCGGCGACGTCTTCACTTTCATCGATCTTTGGTGTTTCAGTAACGATTGATTCCCCAGTTGATGGGGATTCAACTTCGCTTACGTGTTCCCTTTGTGCTGCTTTATCTGCTTCTTCTTGTGCCAAGCGTTGCGCTTCAATCACTGCAGGTGTCCGTGGCATAGGAATATGGAAAATGTCAGATAAAGCACCGTTGATAATGCGATCTTTCAAAGCGTCGGTATCCATTAACAAATCGAGGAGTGGACCTTCCATAATGAGGTCGCTTTTGCGTTCGATAAACCCTAAACGTGCGAGTTGGCCAAGGTTCATATCCATACGTGTTTTCTTGCCGAGCTTTTCACCGAAATCGGCGAGTAGAGTACGATAGGAAATACCAATCGAAGTATCTTCCGCGCGTGGCAAAGGTTTCTCTTTACCGAACATATCGTTCTGATCTTCTTGTGCCATTTGGTGCGCTTCTTGACGCTCGCGCTTCGGCAAAATAATCAGCGACCACAGCACAACGAGTAAGGCAACTCCATCACGTGCCAGGCCAAAATTATTGTTCTGCCAGGTGTCCTTGGTACCGAATACTTTTGATTCACTATCACGTGTTAAAGCCAAAGTGACGTAATCAGCATAGACGTTATCAACGAATTTCATGCCGCAGGCTTTGAGGCGTGCATCAACATCGCTACGAAAATTTTCGTCTGACAAAGCGCGCTTGACCAACTTATCTTCGCGTTTGAGCGTTTGATGTGCGAGCAAGCGAGCGATTAGGATTTGTGCATCTTCAGTCATGGTTGTTCTCTTCGATATTATTTTTGTCGTCGGTCGCGGTGCTTGTAAGTGCCGTCGACGTCGTCGTTGCCGTTGGTAAGTTCAGTGGCATCAGGCTGGCAACTGAAATCGCGGCGACATGAGGATCGGACAATTTTTGCATGCGATCTTTAGAACTGAATTCAAGCGGCAAACGCGCCAAAGTTGCAGTCGCACCTTGTAAGGAAGCTTCATTCGCGTCCCCAATCAAAGGTAGCAAAGAGGCGCGATAGGAAGCGATGGCGAAACTCGCTGGTAATAAAATTTCGTGCAGCGGTTTAGCTTTCTTGGTGTCAGGGTCTATCGTACTTGCATCGATTTTTCCTAAAGCATCGAGCCAATGATCGAGCTCAAGAAGGGCTTCGCTCGTATCGTTCGCGATCGAAGGCGCATCTTGTCCGCTAGGTAGTGTGCCGAGTACAGCAGAACCACGGTTGGCCAGCAACTCGCTTTCTGCGACGTCGATCATTTCAGACGGTGTAATAAAATGCGGGGTAACTGGATGTGAAAGCGCACCATCTGCGAGCGATGCTAAATCATCGCGTTGCAGTAACCACATCTTGATATCAGTGGTCGATAAACCAGATTGGCCTAAATGCACGCGTTGACGTTCGATTTGATTCAATGCGCGCGAAAACATCCCTTGCATATTCAGTAGTGCACTTTGGGCACGGCCAATTGCTTGTGCCGCACGATGAGTTGCCGAGTCGGCACGACTATCATTGGTAATGGCATGAATAATCTGCGAACCTTTTTCTACCCAGTCACAAGCGGTATGCCATTTTTGTTGCGCCGCACGTAATTGGAACTCTGAGCCCGAGGCAATTGCATCAGCAAATTCTTCGGTCAACTCAATCAAGCGACCGAGCAGATGATGTAATTGTTCAACCGACACCCCACCAACCGCTTGTGCACCTGCGACCTGGGTCAGCATGTAACTCATTTCCGATGTGTCTTCTTGCTGCTCGACCTGTATCAGTGACTCAATTGCAGCCAAGACATTGCGTGCCATTGGTGTAATGCGATACACCAGCTGACTCGCATCCCACACTAATATGCCCGTACTACGCAAGCGCGTCAGTACGGTTTCAAGGGCTTCAGGTTCGAGGTAACCTAGTTTGGCATTGATGTCAGCGCGTGTAAGGGAGGGTGTTTCGACGTCAGAAGTTAACTCACGTAGTACCAATAAGCGCATTAAGACGCTATTGATGCCGCCATGAAACAGTGCCGTAAAGCCTTGCAACATCGGCTGCGCCCGGCGCAAAGGCGCGAGGGCGGAGACATCGTCAGGCGTTAGATTGGATTTGAAGTAAGATTTGAGACTTAGATCATTTTGATCCGATAAGTCGTCTTCAATTCTTGCTATAGATTCGTCGTCAAAATTGTGCATGCCGCATTTTACCTGCTAGTCCGCGGCTTGAGTATTGATAGAAAACTATCAAAAACCTCATGTTGTTTTAACGGGACTGCATTGATTCACGGACGATTTCTTTGTTTTTTAAGAATTGCTTATCTTGAGATTGAGTCGAGTCTGGAATAAAGAACAAAATGACGGATTTAAACAGACGTTCCATGCCAAAGAGTGTAAAAACGAAGGCAATCATTTGATAGGTATTTTGAGAAACCTGTTCTAGCCCTAACTTCTTGAAGAGCAAAGTGCTGAGGATGGCAGCAAGAAATAAGGCTAGAAAGCCCCCTTTACTCCATTTTTTTGTTTTGAACATGCAGTCTCCCATGGTGCTCTGATACTTTTGAGTATTGTTATTATAGCTAATAAGGTAATTTTGTTAAATATTTAATTCGGAATGGTCCGCCTATGTTGGGATCGGTGTAGGTTTTTAAGCATTAGTTCGACTAAAGTTGGTGACACCCCTTCATTTAAAATTTCAAAGGAAAAAATTGTGAATGCTCCCATATTGCAAACTGCGACTTTAGGTGGTGGCTGTTTTTGGTGTACCGAGGCAGTTTTTCAACAAATCCGAGGAGTCCATCGGGTCGAGTCCGGCTATAGCGGCGGACAGGTGCACCAACCCAGCTATGAACAGATCTGCACCGGTAGAACCGGGCATGCTGAAGTGGTGAGGCTACAGTTTGATCCAGCGGTAATTTCCTATGAAGAGATTCTTGAGATTTTTTTCACGATTCATGACCCAACCACCTTGAATCGGCAAGGAGCCGATACCGGCACGCAGTATCGATCAGTGATTTATTTTCACGACGAGCAGCAAAAACAAATTGCCCAACAAGTCATGCAAAGAGCTGCTGCGATCTGGGATGACCCGATTGTGACCGAACTCAGTCCAGCGCCTATGTTCTACGTGGCTGAGGCCTATCATCAAAATTACTTCCGTCAAAATCCGCAACAAGGCTATTGTGCATTTGTCGTGGCACCTAAGGTCGCAAAGGCGCGCAAAGCGTTTGCGGATAAGTGGTTGGTGTAGAAATTTAGCGTGATGAGGAGCTCATGCGCACAGGTCTAGAGAGACTTAAACATCACCAATGCATCCACAAAGCCCAAACGTGGATGCTCAAACGCTAAGGGTAAGCGTCCGACAGTAGCGAAACCGAGTTTTGTCCACAAGCGCACGGCGCCTTCATTGGTCGATACGACAAAATTAAATTGCATGGCGCGATAGCCGAGTGCGCGTGCTTGTTGTTGTGAGTGTTCGCACATCAAGCTAGCAAGGCCACGACCACGTGCTTGCGATGAAACCATGTAGCCACAGTTACAGACATGCGCACCACCGCCTTGCTGGTTAGTTTTTAAATAGTATGTGCCGAGTATCGCGCCCGCATCTTCAATCACCCAAGTTTGGCGAGGTAATTGCATCCACAGTTGGAATGCTTGATCTTGCGTGGTGTCGCGCGCATAGGTGTAGGTTTCACCTGCCGACACGATTTCATGAAAGATCGGCCAAATATGCTCGAAGTCAGATTCAGTGGCAGGTCGGATTGAGATCATTGTAATGCGATGGAAAAGCTACAAGCCTGAAGAATGCTTGCAGCTTGTGTTGAATTACTTGGCGCGTGAATCTAATACTTCATTCCAACGTGCGACCAATTCAGCTTGAGAGGCCAGCAGCTCTGAAGCATCGCCTTCAACGCTCACTTTTTCAATGAGGTCGCCACGTGCGATGCTATCGACAACTTTTTGATCCGCTGCACTGACGACGACACCGAAGACTGTGTGCTTACCATTGAGGTGAGGAGTCGGACCATGGGTAATGAAGAATTGGCTACCATTGGTGCCTGGGCCAGCGTTTGCCATTGACAAAATACCTGCACGATCATGTGGCAATTCGCGTTTGCATTCGTCTTGGAAACGATAGCCAGGACCGCCCATGCCGGTACCATCTGGGCAACCGCCTTGAATCATAAAGTTGGCGATCACGCGATGAAAATTCAGACCATCGTAGTAGCCACGTTGAATTAGGTTGACGAAACTGGCGCAAGTAACTGGAGTTTGATCAGCGAACAATTGAATATTGATCGTGCCTTTACTGGTTTGCATTACAACTTTTAAATCACTCATGGTTTTCTCACATTTCAAAAGGGTGGGGAGGCCGGCATGTAAACGTGGCGGCGTGGCGCGCATTTTACCAGCCATCGGAATGACAGTCACAAGGCGCATAAATCAATATATGTTTTTTTCTCTAGTTATTTCGATATGAAATAGATTTCTGTAGGTGTTTTTGTCGGTAAAAAGAAACTCTGATCTATGATGATGCGACGTAAGGCATCGTTTTCTCTCAGGGTGGTGGTAAATTATGGAGAAGCAGTCTTTTCCTTACGCTTCTATTTTCGGTTTACCTGCAAACTAGGAAGTAAGTGTCGAGCACTCCTTACATCATTATAAAAACGCAAGTTTAGTCGTAGCACCAATGGAGGGGATCAACTATGCGGTCATGGTGGCATAGCTTGTCATTGATTGTGCTCATCATTCTGATGGGAGCGGGAGGTTTTGGCCACGCTCGTGAACTGCGAACAAAGAGTATCGTGCAAGAAGAGGTTGCCGCGCCTTTACTTGGATCACCTGCGATCAATAATTACGATTCTAAAATTTATAAAGCACACAGCCAAAATTGGGTTGCCGTACAAGACGCCCGTGGGGTTATGTTCTTTGGCAATTCTTATGGCATCTTAGAGTTTGACGGACAGCGCTGGCAGTTAGTCGCGAGTGCCGCTAACATGATGGTGAGAGCCATGACGATCGCGGCCGATCAGACGATTTACTATGGCTCGATCGGTGATTTTGGGTATCTGTCTGTATCTGCTAGTGGAAAATTGACGGCGACGTCGCTCAAAGATTTGATCCCGGCCGAGGATCGTTTGTTCAATGATGTATGGCAAGTGGAGAGCACATCACAAGGTGTGTACTTTCTAACCCGCACCAAAATATTCCGCTTTTCTGACGGGAAAATCACGATCGTTCCAGCTAAATTTGCTTCATCGCAGGCACTGGTGATGAATGATCACTTGTTCTTCATTGATAGTGACAAAGGTTTTAGCATGATCGATGGTGATCGTGCTGTGGTTGTGCCAAACTTGGCATCGTTGGCAAATGCAAAGCGTATCGTGATGACCCAATTTGGGCCACATGAAATCCTGATCGGTCGACTTAGCGGTGATTTTCAAATTCTCGATTTGCGGGCTTTATGGGATGAAAGTCGCCATCGTTATCGCATAGAGCCAAGCGTAATACCATCCATTCGACGCCTGCCGACTGTCATCGATCACTTAATCGATGAGACCCAACTCTACATGTATAAGATTTTGGCATTGGATCAACAAACCTTTGCGATTAGTACAATTAAGGGTGGCGTTTTAATTCTCAATCGTGATGGTAAATTGGTCAGAGTGATCAATAAGAATGCAGGCCTATTAGATAACACGGTGGCGGGAATTTTCCAGGATCGTAATCATAATTTATGGGTACAAACGAATTCAGGTATTTCTTATGTAGAGCTCAATTCTGCACAATCGACCTTTAACTATCGCAATGGTATCGAAGGGATTGCGATTTCTTTGGCGCGATATAGAGACAAGCTCTATGTGGGAACTTATCAAGGCATCGCGGCGGAAAGTCCGTTTTTGTATTCTGTGCGCCAAAACTCTCCGCAGTTCACTCCAATTAAAGATGCGCCCAGTGAAGTTTGGGCGTTTAAAGAAGTCGATGGGGACCTGATGGTCGCTTCAGGGCGAGGCTTATATAAAATTGAAAATGATACTGGGATCAAAATTTCGGGATCTCAAGGCAATAGTTATAGCTTAGGAACGACGCCACGGTGGCCACATCATTTGTTTGTGGGAATGATGGGTGGCGTGGAGGTATTTAAGCGTGAAGACGGCCAGTGGAAAAGTCTGGGGCGCTTAGCTGGGGTTGAAGAAAATGTGAGACGTATCACGACTGATGCAGCAGGTGAACTATGGCTCAGCACCGAGGTGCAGGGAGTTTTACGCTTGCACTTTCAGGGAAACTCGCCAACCCAAGTCGGTATTCATCGTTTGGATTTAAGTAACGGTTTGCCAGAAATGTCTGCAGGCAAATTGGTTTTTCTTGATTCGGAATTATTTTTGTGTAGTCGTAAGGGACTAATGCGCGCCATCGTCGCCGATTGGAGCGATATTGGACGCGATAAAACTAAATTTGTCGTCGACAATCGGTTTGGATCTAAATTTGCCGATGGTAGTGTGGCACTGATGGAGCTACATAGCGATGGCCGAGACGGTGTCTTCGTACAGGCTGAAAAAAGTGTACATTGGCTCAAGCCGAATGCAGAAGGCACCTATGTCGAGGTCAGTCAAGCGTTTACGGGTTTGCCTCCGCCAGCCGAATCTCTGTTTGTCGACGGCGACAGCGCTGTATGGATCGCAGGTGAAAATTTGCACCGTATTGATCTTAAAGCGAGCCCTCAGCGCTTACAGCGTTTTCATGCGCTGATTCGTAAAGTTTCGGCAAATACTAAGGAAGCAGTGTTTGAAGGTGCTGTTGCTAATACTAATCCATCACTGAACACCTCTACTTCGAATACGCTAGCACAGCACAAAGAGGCCGAGGTCACACGACTCCCGTACCAGCAAAATGCCCTGATGTTTGAGTTTGCCGCACCGTTTTTTGAGAAGCCAGGTAGCTTGCAGTTTCAATTTTTACTTGAAGGATTTGATCGTCAGTGGAGTGAGTGGGACACAATCACCTCGAAGGAGTACACCAATATCCCCGAAGGAACCTATCATTTTAAAGTGCGCGCAAAAAATGTCTACGAGGTTGTAAGTGAGGAAGCCGATTATAGCTTCACGATTCTGCCCCCTTGGTATCGCACCAGTTGGGCGTATGTATTGTGGATTTGCTGCGCGAGCTTGAGTATAGGGCTGTTAGTATTTTTGTATACTCGTCGTTTGCGTAACAACGAACGTAAATTAGAAGAAGAAATTCGTGTTCGCACCAAAGAAGTTGTCGAGCAGAGAGAGGCTGCGGAAAGGGCTAGACATGACATTACCTTGTTAAGTGAAATGGGGAGGAAGTTGACTGCCTCTTTAGATCCACAAGCAATACAACAAGGACTATTTACCTATGTTCAAGAGCTAATTACTTGTAATACTTTCGGCGTTGGCATGGTCGATTGGGATAGACGCTTGATTCGTTTTGACTATGTGATCGAAAATGACAAACGAGTTGACCCATATGCGCGCAGCCTAGATGCGAAAGAGCAGCCCGCCGCACAGTGTGTTTTATTTTCCAGTGAACTCTTGATTAACTCTTTAAGTGTAGATACGCGCGAATTTGATAGCGTGTTACGTTTGGGGAAAGAAACG
>CALKVB010000162.1 GCA_937996605.1 uncultured Oxalobacteraceae bacterium
AAGATATTGGTTCTTTGATCGTGATGGAATTTGGTGATTTAGTCGGGATGCTAACTTTCCGCGAAGTGATTCGAGCCGTTCATAAAAACGGTGGTTCGGTGGGTGAGGGCACTGTGCGCAAATACATGGATGATCATCCGATGACAGTGACGCCAGAGACAGAAGTCAATGAAGTGCGACGGATGATGCTAGAAAAACATTCGCGCTATTTGCCCGTGATGGATGCAAAGACCTTGATGGGAGTTATTTCGTTTTACGACGTTGCGCGTGCCGTATTGGAAGCTCAAAGTTTCGAGAATAAGATGTTGAAAGCGTATATCCGCGACTGGCCTGTCGAAGACGAAAAAGCAGAATAAAGAACTGAGCCCACGCTAAGCCGTGGGCTTTTTTTTGCCCCGATATTTAGCAGTTGTAGTAGTGCAGCGTCACTTATAGTGACTTATTTAAAAAAACAAGGAGATTAATATGCATGTCGCCATCATAGGTGCAGGATTAGCAGGATTAACAGCGGCTAGACAATGTCAAGCGCAAGGGCATCAAGTGACGGTGTATGAAAAGAGCAGGGGAGTCAGTGGTCGGATGTGTACACGGCAAACCGAGTTTGGCGGCTTCGATTTTGGAGCGCAGTATTTCACAGCGACATCCGAACGTTTTAAAAAAGAAGTAAATGATTGGCGTAAGCTTGGTTGGATCGCAGCTTGGGACAGTAAGCTTGTCACCTTAGATCATGGCAAGGTTGTTTCTGACGCAAGTGCCAAGAAAGGGCCGCAACGTTTTGTCCCAATTCCGGGAATGAGCGCCTTAGGACAGCAGCTTGCGCATGGGCTTGATGTACGTTTGGAGCAGCAAGTGCAAGCGATTGTGCCACATGGTGAGCAATGGATCTTATCTGTGAAATCTGACGAGGTAGCGGTGCTGGCATCGGCAGGGCCTTTTGACGCTGTTATCGTCGCGATTCCAGCCGAACAAGCCGCAGTGTTACTGAAAGACCATCCCCGTTTAGCGAAACCTGTCGCAAGTGTTCATATGCAACCTTGTTGGGCGCTGATGTTAGCGTTCCAAAATCCTTTGAATTTGTCCTACGACGGCGCGTGGGTAAATAACTCTAGATTGGCGTGGATTGCACGCGATACTTCTAAACCTGAGCACCGTGCGGGCGAACGGTGGGTTTGTCATGCCAGTGCAGCATGGAGCGTTGAGCATCTTGAAGATGACCATGAACGCGTTAAGGAAAAGCTTTCAAAGGCCTTTCATGAAGCCACAGGGTCACCGGTACAAGCAATTCATGCCGTTGCTCATCGTTGGCGATTCTCTCTCGCTGATCAGCCACTTGCACAATCGCATCTGTGGGATGCCCAAACTAAGATTGGTGTTTGCGGAGATTGGTTTGCTGCAGGTCTTGAAGGAAGTGGCCGAGTTGAAAATTCATTTTTGAGTGCTCTAGCAGTAACCAAAGAGTTGGCTTAATGCACTTGACTTGAATAGCACTAAGGGCGCCTAGGCCCTTAGTGTTTTGTGTGGAAAGGATCTTATTCTTCGCGACGCAAGTGCGGGAAAAGAATGACGTCGCGAATGTTGGGTGAATCGGTAATCAACATCATCAGGCGATCAATACCAATGCCGCAGCCACCGGTTGGAGGCAAGCCGTATTCCAATGCGCGAATATAATCAGCATCAAAATACATTGCTTCTTCATCGCCCGCATCTTTGGCTGCTACTTGAGCCATAAAGCGAGCTGCTTGGTCTTCTGCATCATTCAATTCAGAGAAGCCGTTTGCGATTTCACGTCCTGTCATGAATAACTCGAAGCGCTCGGTGATACCCGGGACGGTATCAGAGGCACGTGCTAATGGCGAAACTTCAGCAGGGTAGTCAATGATATAAGTTGGTTCCCACAATTGCGCTTCTGCCGTTTCTTCGAACAAGGCCAATTGCAATGCGCCGAGTCCGGATGTGGCAAATGGTTTGACGCCGAATTTCTTCAATTCTGTTTTCAAGAATTCTGCATCGTTCAATTGTTCAGCAGTGTAATGTGGTGCATATTTGTTGATTGCACCGACGATGGTCAAGCGTTGGAATGGCTTGGATAGGTCTAACTCTTTACCTTGGTAGGTCAACACTGCCGTGCCATGTGCGTCGATCGCTGCTTTACGAATCACTTCTTCAGTGAAATCCATTAACCATTTGTAGTCTACATACGCTGCATAGAATTCCATCATAGTGAATTCTGGGTTGTGGCGAGGTGAGACGCCTTCATTTCGGAAGTTACGGTTGACTTCGAATACGCGTTCAAAGCCACCGACTACCAAACGCTTCAAATACAACTCTGGAGCGATACGCAGATACATTTCCATGTCCAGCGCATTGTGATGTGTGATAAAGGGCTTAGCTGCAGCGCCGCCAGGGATCACGTGCAGCATCGGTGTTTCAACTTCCATGAAGCCGTGGCTATTCATGAAGTTGCGGATAGAGCTCATCGCGGCCGTACGTGCTTTAAATGTACGACGTGTGTCTTCACTCATAATCAAGTCCACATAACGCTGACGATATTTGGTTTCTTGATTAGAGAGTCCATGGAACTTATCAGGCAAAGGGCGCAATGATTTTGTGAGTAAGCGCAATTTCGTAACTTTGATGGTCAATTCGTCGGTCTTGGTTTTAAACAAAACGCCTTCGATGCCAAGAATATCGCCCAAATCGTAATGACGGAACGCTTCCATTTCAGCTTCGCCGGTTTTGTCGCTGGTGACGTATAACTGGATGCGACCGTCTGCCTTTAATCCAGAGGCGTCTTGTAAAGTTGCGAAGGCCGCTTTCTTGCCAGCTTCACGTTTTAACATCATGCGACCAGCAACAGATACTTCTACATTCTGAGCTTCTAACTCCTCACGCGTACTTTGGCCGTATTGCGCTTGCAGATCAGCAGCCTTATGTGCGGGACGGAAATCGTTAGGGAAGGCAACGCCCTGAGCGCGGATGGCGTCGAGCTTGGCACGACGCTCAGCGATAATCGAATTTTCGTCTTGAGGTAATTCTGCTGCTGTGTTTTGTTGGTCGGACATGATTCTTCTCTAAAGTGTAAAGTGATTTGAGTCGTGAAATTGCACCGTGCGCTTAAACGCCTTGTTTTAATGAAGCGGCAATAAAGCCATCGAGATCGCCATCGAGTACTGCTTTGGTATTACCCATTTCATAGTTAGTACGCAAGTCTTTAATACGTGACTGATCTAATACGTAGGAGCGGATCTGATGACCCCAACCGACGTCGGTTTTGGTGTCTTCTAGATTTTGTTTTTCACTCATGCGCTTACGCAATTCCAACTCGAACAATTTCGCTTTCAACATCTCCCAAGCTTCGGCACGATTACGATGTTGGCTTCGATCATTTTGGCATTGAACCACGATGCCTGAAGGCGCATGTGTCAAACGTACTGCGGAGTCTGTCTTATTAATGTGCTGACCACCGGCGCCAGACGCGCGATAGGTATCGACACGCACGTCAGCAGGGTTAATATCGATCTCAAACGACTCATCCACCTCAGGGTAGACAAATAAGCTGGAGAAAGAAGTGTGACGGCCGTTGGCAGAATCGAATGGCGATTTACGCACTAAGCGATGCACACCTGTCTCCGTGCGCAGGAATCCATATGCATATTCGCCCTCGACTTTTAATGTCGCTGTCTTGATACCCGCAACCTCACCATCAGATTGTTCGAGAATCTCGACTTTGAAGCCTTTGCGTTCGCAATAACGCAAATACTGACGCAATAACATAGAAGCCCAATCTTGCGCTTCAGTTCCGCCTGCACCCGCTTGAATATCGATAAAGCAGTTGTTGGGATCCATAGGATTGTTAAACATCCGACGAAATTCCATGCCTTCTACGAGCTCTTTGAGATGTTCTACATCAGCCTCAACCGCAAGCAGAGTATCTTCATCGTCTTCCTCGCGTGCCATCGCGAAAATTTCATTCGTATCTTTGAGATCTGTGTCGATCTTGATTAAGGTATGAACGATGTTTTCTAGGGATTTTTTTTCTTTGCCGAGTTCCTGTGCGCGTTTAGGATCTTCCCAGACTTTAGGATCTTCTAGCTCACCGTTAACTTGTTCGAGTTTCTCTGACTTGATGTCGAAGTCAAAGATACCTCCGAAGTTCGGCTTCGCGACTTGTTAAGTCCGCGAGCAGGTTGGAAATACTATTCAGGCGTTCTGCTTCCATGTGTGGCTCTTTACGATGGTAAATGTAATAAAACCTTCGATTATACCTTAGCTACAGGGTAGGAGAGCGCTTGCTGGTAGATAGCTGGCATCCAAAATGCAAAAATACCAGGCAAGACATAAAGAGGGACGGCCGGGATTCGTGTG
>CALKVB010000163.1 GCA_937996605.1 uncultured Oxalobacteraceae bacterium
CTACTCTATAGATTCCCACCACAAATACTCTTCAGTCACGCTTGTTTGCGAAGATTCATTCGTTGATCACTGCAAATTCTTGAGCTCCGAGCGAATCTGATCTGACTGGAACCAAGTGTATATATTCCTGTCCAACGCCCACTCGTTATTACCTTGGTCTATGGTAAAGTTTGTTCATTTAAACATAATAATCACACGGAGTTTGCTATGCGTTTTGGCTACAGTCGAAGCTTTTTCATTGCGATGTGCTTGGTTTCGGGAATCAGCACTGCCGCTGATGCTCCAAAGAAAAAGTGGGATGTTAATTCCCCTCCCGGGGAATCAAAAACCATTCAACTTGATATCAAAACTGGTACATGGATGAGTGTTGATGTAAGCCCAGATGGTAAGAAAATTCTCTTTGATATGCTTGGAGACGTATACGTAATGCCAATCGAGGGTGGTGAGGCTAAGGCTTTGACGCATTCGATGGCGTGGGAAATGCAAGCACGCTTTTCGCCAGATGGTAAGCAGATTACGTTTATGTCCGATGCAGGTGGAGGCGACAATGTGTGGGTGATGAATGCAGATGGTTCTAACCCTCGTGCTGTCACAAAAGAAGACTTCCGCTTGCTGAATAACCCTGTGTGGCATCCTAATGGACAATACATCGCTGCCCGTAAACATTTTTCTGGTACCCGATCACTAGGTTCTGGTGAAATTTGGATGTATCACGTCAGTGGTGGCTCTGGTATCCAACTCAATGAAAAACCAAATTGGCAGAAAGATTTGGGGGAGCCCGCGTTTTCACCTGATGGTCGTTACGTCTACTATTCTCAAGATACGACTGGCGGTTCCTCATTTGAATACAATAAAAATTCAAACGGACAAATTTACCAGATATTCCGTAAAGATTTGAACGAAGGCAAAACAATTTCATTGGTGAATGGACCTGGTGGTGCTGTACGGCCGACGCCCTCACCAGACGGCAAATATCTGGCTTTTGTGCGTCGGATTCGAAATCAAAGCACTTTGTTTTTGAAAGATTTGAAAACAGGTGAGGAAACCCCTGCATGGGCGCATTTAGAGCGTGATATGCAAGAAGCGTGGGCGGTACACGGTGTATACCCTGCATTTGCTTGGGTGCCAGGGGCGAAAGAAATTGTGGTTTGGGCACAAGGAAAAATTTGGCGCGTCGATCCATTCGCTAGGAATGCAAAAGAGATTCCATTCCATGTGAAAGATACACGTGACATACGCCCTGCTGTTCGATTTACCACTGAAGTTGGTGCGGATCAATTTGATGTGAAACAATTGAGATGGGTGAATGTTTCTCCAAAAGGTGACAAAGTTCTTTACTCTGCGTTGGGGCATATTTATTTGCGAGACTTACCTAATGGTACACCTCGGCGTTTGACCAAACAAAATGAACATTTTGAATATTTCCCGCAATTTTCTAGAGACGGAAAATCTGTGGTGTACGCGACTTGGGATGATCAAGCAACAGGTTCGATTCGTCTATATGATCTGGATGCCAACCGCGAGCAGATCCTAACGAAAGAGCCGGGAAAATACATTGATCCCACGGTAGCGCCAGATGGGAAAACGGTAGTCTATCGAAAAGTCCGTGGCGGGTATTTAACAACGCCGTGGTATGGCATGGATAACGGCGTCTACGCGGTAAGTGCCGATGGGAAATCGCCCCCACGACTGCTTGCGGAGGACGGCGAAAATCCACAGTTTGCATCTGATAGCAACAGCTTATATTTAACGCGCACGAAGTATACAAGTGAGGTCGATTGGTCGACATCATTATTTCGCGTTAATTTGAACAAGTCGGAAGAGTTTGCTGTTGCGCGCGGTGATTTTGCCTCGAATTTTTCTGTGTCTCCGGACGGTAAGTGGTTGGCCTTTACTGAGCGTTTCCATGTATATGTCATGCCTATGCCTGCGATCGGTAAGGCGATAACAGTTGGTGCAAAATCAGATGCTGTGCCTGTAAAGCAGTTAGACGTCAACGCTGGCGACTATTTGCATTGGTCTGGAGATAGTAAGAAATTGCATTTCAGCCTCGGTGATCAGCTTTTTACGAGCTCGTTGGTTGATACATTTAGCTTCGTTGACGGTGCGCCGAAAGAATTGCCGAAACCTGTTGAAAGTGGAATGCCAATCGGTTTCCGCACTTCGTCGGATAAACCCACTGGCGTCACTGTTATTTCTGGTGCCCGCGTAATTACGATGCGGGCAGATGAGGTGATTGAAAATGCACGCATTGTGATTCGAGACAATCGAATTACCGCGTTAGGGAAGGTCGAGGAGATCTCAGTTCCGACTGGTGCAAATGTTATCGATGCAAAGGGTAAGACTATTATTCCTGGACTGGTTGATGTTCATTGGCATGGGGGCATGGGAGAATCTGAGATTATTCCCCAACAGAGTTGGGTCGATTATGCCTCGCTCGCTTTTGGTGTGACGACGATTCATGACCCATCGAATGATACATCGGAGATTTTCACGCACAGTGAAATGCAAAAAGCGGGTCGCTTGGTTGCGCCAAGAATTTTCTCCACTGGCACAATTTTGTATGGCGCGAAAGCCAATTTTAGTGCGGTGGTGAACAGTTATGATGATGCCTTAACTCATCTCAAACGACTCAAAGCTGCTGGCGCAATCTCGGTGAAAAGCTACAACCAGCCTCGTCGTGAACAGCGCCAGCAAATATTGGAAGCTGCTCGTCAAACGAATATGATGGTTGTGCCAGAGGGCGGTTCTTTGTTTCAGCACAATATGACGATGGTGGTGGACGGGCATACTGGCGTGGAACATTCCATTCCTGTCGCAAACGCCTATGAAGACGTGAAACAGCTCTGGTCGCAGACGACGGTAGGATACACCCCTACCTTAATCGTCGGCTACGGTGGACTTGATGGTGAACACTATTGGTATGCAAGAACGGACGTTTGGAAGCATCCAATCTTGTCTCGATATGTGCCGCGTTCTGTTCTAGAGCCGCGTAGCGTACGTCGTGAAACGGCCCCAGAGGAAGATTTCAATGTCTTCAATATCGCGCGCACTGCGACCGAATTGCAACGGGCAGGCGTGCCAGTTAATCTTGGTGCACATGGTCAACGTGAAGGGCTTGGGGCGCACTGGGAAATGTGGACTTTGGCTCGTGGCGGAATGACACCAATTGAGGTCATACGATCTGCGACACTAAATGGAGCGAAATATCTTGGTATGGACAAAGATATCGGATCATTGGAAGTCGGAAAGTTAGCGGACATGGTAATTCTGAATGGCGATATTTTGAAAGATATTCGAAATTCCGATCAGATTACCC
>CALKVB010000164.1 GCA_937996605.1 uncultured Oxalobacteraceae bacterium
TCTGAGGACAGCACGATTAGGGTCTGCACGAGCAATAGCAATTAACGCTTGGAATTCGGGTGGAAGTTGTGTGGCTGCCTTGTTAGTTGTGGACACGCTTGATACGTGGTCAGTTGAGGTGCATTGAGCTTTAAAACCGCTAGTCTTTAATGTGTTGAATGGCATGATGTACTCCATGTGGATTGATGTGGACGTGTCGCGACAGGGAGAATCTTCTCACATAAAAGTTGTTAAATGGGCATCTAATTTGACTCTAGCTATACTCTAGACATCTATACTCGAATCGTATATGGTTATATCCATATCTGTTATAGATGAGGTCATTTTTGATTCTTTAGAATGGTTCGAATTGTGGAACATACGAATGATGTTACTGGTTAAAATTTTTTGATGAAATCTAAGGATTGAGAAATGACGAAGAAATCAAGTGGCAATATGTCTTCTCCGCTTAAACGGGGGGAGGTAACTAATTTGGGCGACGGCTTTTCTGTCGACAATGAATTACTCTATGTCGGTTATCAAAGTTGGTCGCACCGGCGATGGGCTTGGGAGTTCTTAAGAAGAAATCCTGAGTATGCAAAATCAATGAATGAAACACACGAAAGCAGCTCTACTAGAGCTAAACGCTTCGGAAGGGTTGAGTACAAACTTCCTGATTCAGAATATGGTCTTGATGATGAGTCTCGCTTATGGCTGTCTGAAATTGTGGATGAGTTTTATATTTGCAAAACAGATAAACGTAGGGAGAGGTCAAGGCTCAGCCTAAAGAAGGAAGATGCATTGATTGTTATTAATTTGGAAAAAACAGTTAAAACTGGGCGAACAGCCATTAATTCGATACTTTCCGATCTTAAGGGTAGGCTTAACAATGCGCTCGATCAGATAGAAAAAGAGCGAGAAGCGCTGGATATGCGAGCACCTAAAATTGTTAGGCCGCGTCGCCTCTTACTAATTGATCGTTTGAAGATTTTTGATGCATATCAGTGTGGGGCGTCAGAAGAGCAGATAATTAGAATGATAACTAAAAAGGCACCTCCAACTGGTGATAAGCTGAAGGCACTTCGTACAAAAATCAAACGAGCTAAGTTGCGGGCGACAGAAATGGTAAATGGTGGCTACCTTTCGTTGGTGCCGCTTGACTATATACAAAATAAATCAAAACCCCAAAACGGTTAAAGTTTAAGAAACCAAAAATAGGTGGAAAGATTTGCGCCGTTCGAAGTTCACACACATCTAGCACCTATTCATCTTATTACAGGTTTAGTGTGTAGCTAAGTGCGTAGCTAAGTGAGACTTATCCTAATTTGTAAGTAATAAGTTGTTGATTTTAAAGGGTAAAAAAATCACATCAAAATAATATCGTACTGCTCCTGATGAAACACATTCTCCACCTGCAGTGAAATCGGCTTACCAATGAAATCGCCGAGCATCGCTAAATGCTGAGACTCTTCTTCTAAAAACATATCGACCACTACTTGCGATGCCATGATGCGGAATTCGCGTGGGTTGAATTGCTTCGCTTCGCGTAAGAGTTCGCGCAAGATTTCGTAGCAGATGGTGCGGGCGGTTTTGACTTGGCCTTTGCCGCTGCAAGCGGGGCAAGGTTCGCAGAGAACGTGGGCGAGGGATTCGCGAGTACGTTTGCGGGTGACTTCCACTAAACCTAAGGCGGAGAAAGTCGATACCGACAGTTTAGTGCGATCGCGAGATAGTGCTTTATTGAGTTCGGCCAACACGGCGTCTTTATGTTCCTGACTTTCCATGTCGATCAAATCAAGAATGATGATGCCGCCTAAATTACGCAAGCGCAGTTGGCGGGCAATCGCAATCGCCGCTTCCAAATTGGTCTTGAAAATCGTGTCGTCGAAATTGCGACCCGCGACAAAGCTACCGGTGTTGACGTCGATGGTGGTCATCGCTTCGGTTTGATCGATGATGAGGTAGCCGCCGGATTTCAAATTGACGCGACGACCTAGTGCACGTTCAATTTCTTCCTCGACCGCATACAAATCGAAGAGCGGGCGTTCACCGGTGTAGTGCTGCAGCTTAGGAATGACCGATGGTGTATAAGTACGGGCGAAGTCTTGTAACATCAAGAAGTTTTCGCGCGAGTCGATTTGTATCGTATCGGTTTCCTCGTTGACGAAATCACGCAGCACGCGTTGCGCCAAATTCAAATCTTGATGTAATAGGCTGCAAGGTGGTTTGGTTTTGGCAAGCTTGGTAATGGTAGACCAGGTGCGACGCAAATATTCGATATCGGTACGCAAGTCTTCTTCAGAAGCGTCTTCTGCCATGGTACGGACGATGAAGCCACCTTTTTCACCTTCGAGCATCATGCCTTGTACTTTGGTGCGCAGCGCTTCGCGTTCTTCTTCGTTTTCAATGCGCTGTGAAATGCCGATATGCGAATCCTGCGGCAAATACACCAACATGCGGCCCGCTATCGAAATCTGGGTCGACAGACGAGCACCTTTAGTGCCGATGGGGTCTTTGACCACTTGCACGGTGACCGCTTGGCCATCAAATAAGAGCTTTTCGATCGGTGTGAGTGGTACGTTATTCGGATTACCTTCGTGGCCTTGAGGGCGAGCATCCCAAATATCGGCCACATGCAAAAACGCCGCACGTTCTAGACCGATATCGATGAAGGCAGATTGCATACCCGGTAGCACGCGAACCACTTTGCCAAGGTAAATATTGCCAACAAGGCCGCGCGATAAAGTACGTTCGATATGCAGTTCTTGCACAGCACCCTGAAAAATCAGGGCGACGCGTGTTTCCTGCGGCGTGATATTGATTAAGAGATTTTCGCTCATGATGGTCGATTCGAGTATTTAAGAATTTTTGAAGCTTTGCAGTAATTCGCAGGTCTCAAACAGGGGAAGCCCCGTAATGCCTGAATAACTGCCGCTGATATGTTCGATAAAGCGCGCTGCCATCCCTTGAATGCCGTAACCTCCAGCTTTGTCATAGGGTTCTGCGGTATCGCAGTAGGCGATGATTTGTGCGACGCTTAAGCTGGCAAATGTCACTTCCGAGCGTTGCGTACATTGCAGCAATTGATGCTGATATTTGACTGCAATGCTAGTGAGCACCTGATGCGTATTGCCTGCCAATTGGTTGAGCATCGCGATAGCTGCATCGCGGTCGGCGGGTTTGCCGAGAATTTGCTGATTGATCACGACGGTGGTGTCAGCGGCGAGCACAGGGCGCGCGGGTAAATGGCGGGCTAACATCGCATTCCAAGCTGCCACGGCCTTCTCTTGGGTGACCCGGGCCACATATACATCGGGGAGCTCGCCTGGTAATACGATTTT
>CALKVB010000165.1 GCA_937996605.1 uncultured Oxalobacteraceae bacterium
AATGGAAGAGGTTTTATCGACCATCCAATTGCCAGAGAATGTGGTGGAAGCATTGGTGTCGAGGGGCGGGGTATTGGGACCGTACCTGGCATTGGCCGAGGCCTGTGAGTTGAATAGTATGCTAGTTCAATCATTGTCGGAAAGTTTGAAGATTGCGCCGAATGACGTAAATAAAGCCCATCTATCTTCTTTGGTATGGTCTAAAAATATTACTAATGCTTGATGATGTCTGAGTTCGTCGGCTGTCTATAACGTGATCTTAAGCACTGAAACCTGTTTTATTATGTACTAATTTTTTGAATAAAAAATTTTGAATAAAAGACGACCGTAAGAATACGGTTGTTTAAGCGAGTTTGTCGAAAAGTAGGTTGATCGACTTTGGACGCTGCATTGGATTGTTTTTATTTTAGCGACCTGATTGAATCTTCAGTCAGGTCGTTTTGTTTTTGTCGCCGCAAACCGCTTCGTAAATTCCTAAAATTTCGCTGACACTGCAGGGCAAAGAAAACTTATGCCACTTTGAAGACTGTCTTGTTGATTGCGTTTAGGCTTTATTTATTTTAAGCCGCTCAAGTGCCTGCTAACCAAGCAAAAATGCTGGAGTTTTGGATCGATGATAAGGTTTCTTTTCAGTTTCAACATATGTGAATCACAGATTTAATGCGCTTGATCGGGTTTGTGAGCGTAGGCGAAGTGAACTGTTTTTGGAAAATATGTACAGCGTTGAAGGCGCTATCTTCAGCTCATTCCATCACTCAAATTTTCCACACGACTATTATTGCCGATATTGCCGATGTGAGTTGTGATCTATCTTGCGAACCACTTGTCATTCGAATGCGCGAGCTTTTATCGTTCACGAGCATCTATCAACAACATTAACGTTGTGCGAGATTTGAACGTAAAAATTGAGACTAATTCATGTTCTTGAATTTGTATTGTCTTGATTTGCACTGGTTTGATTTTACTTTTTGCATTATTTGTTGAAAACTAAAGAAGCTGTTTTTTGCTTTTAGGTCGATTATTTTGAGGTCTGGAAGTCACTGCAGCAAGACTTGTTCTTGGGAAATAAGGGGGGATTCACTGTCTATTCCTGCGATCTCTTAAGTCACTTTTCCACAATAATCTTAGCTATGAAAAAGTAAGTGTTAAGCATTCATAGTGGATTAATCCCATGGCAGAAGATAGTGGACTAGAACGGACCGAAGACGCCTCCCCCCAGCGGCTTGAAAAGGCGCGCGAAGAGGGGGATGTGCCACGCTCCCGAGAACTCTCTACATGCCTAGTCCTATTGGCCGCCGGTGGTGGTTTATATGCGCTAGGAGGGGGATTGTCGCATAAGTTGAAAGAAACCATGACGAGTGGGCTTGCTTTCGAGCGAGCAGCAGCGTTTGATGCGAATTTTCTCTACTCCAAAATCTCAGCAATGATTGGCGATGTGATGATCGCCTTTGCTCCTATCGCCGTGCTGTTCATCGTTGCCGCTTTGGGCTCACCTTTGCTGATCGGAGGCTGGATGTTCAGTGCGAAAGCATTGCAGCCAAAATTTGAGCGAATGAATCCCTTGACTGGACTTGGCAATATTATTTCAGCGCGGGCCGGGGTCGAACTTATCAAAGCGATTCTTAAAACGATATTGATCGGCAGTATTGCTTGGATCGTCATTAGCAAACAGAAAGAAACTATTTTTGGTTTGGTCTTGGAATCGCTTGATCATGGTCCTGAGCATTTGGGAAATATGTTGGGTTTTTCTTTTCTCGCAATTGTTGCTGGTCTGGTTCTGATCGCAGCGATTGATGCTCCATATCAAATGTGGGCATATGCTGAAAAACTCAAAATGACGCGTCAAGAAGTGGTGCAAGAATCTAAAGAGGCGAATGGTAACCCGCAAATTAAAGCAAAGATACGGCA
>CALKVB010000166.1 GCA_937996605.1 uncultured Oxalobacteraceae bacterium
AGATCTACACAGGCGAAGACACTCTTTCCCTACACGACGCTCTTCCGATCTTCAATCTTTTTGTCTTTTTACACCAAGGTGTTTTTACAAAAAACACTTATATATTTGCATAGTAAAGCTCATTTGCAACTAAAATGCAAAAATACTGTGATATTTCGACGTATTATGTCTACGAAAATGTTGAATATACTGTGTTTCAACAATTTGATTTCTTCTTTATTCGCCACAATTTTTAGTTTTTCTTAAATTTATTTTGATTTTGTGACTAATTTATTCATTTCTCTAGCTAAATATCGTTACATATAAAAATATGTTGCAGTGCGGTGAATGAATCAGAAAAGACAGTTTTTCTTTGATAGTGAGGTCGCCATGACACAATTACATTTACCTGAAGGTTTGCAAATCACCGGTGAAATTAAACCCGGCTTCGAACAGATTTTGACGCAAGATGCGTTGACCCTCGTTGTGAAACTTAGTCGTCATTTTGAAAGTCGTCGACAAGAACTACTGGCGATGCGAGTCGGACGTGCAAAACGGATGGATGCGGGCGAGCGCCCTGACTTCCTTGCTGAAACTGCACATATCCGCTCAGGTGATTGGGCCATCGCACCAATTCCAAAGGCCTTAGAATGCCGTCGCGTTGAAATTACGGGACCAGTCGAGCGCAAAATGATTATCAATGCGCTTAATTCGGGCGCGGATAGTTATATGACAGACTTTGAGGATTCCAATACCCCTAATTGGGATAACCAAATTTCTGGGCAAATTAATTTGCGTGATGCCGTACGTCGCACCATTAGTTTGGAGCAAAACGGTAAGAGCTATCAACTTAATGACAAGATTGCGACCTTGGTGGTACGCCCGCGTGGCTGGCATCTCGACGAGAAGCATGTACTGGTGGATGGTAAGCGTGTATCGGGTGGTATTTTTGATTTCGCACTGTTTATGTTCCATAACGCCAAAGAACAAATTGCGCGCGGTGCAGGGCCATTTTTCTATTTACCGAAAATGGAATCGCATTTGGAAGCACGTTTGTGGAACGATATTTTTGTCATGACACAAAGTGAACTCGGTCTACCGCAAGGCACGATTAAGGCAACTGTGTTGATCGAAACCATCGTCGCGGCCTTCGAAATGGACGAAATTTTGTATGAGTTGCGCGAACACAGTTCAGGCTTAAATGCAGGTCGCTGGGATTACATTTTCTCTTGCATCAAGAAGTTTAAGAATGATGGTGATTTCTGTTTGGCTGACCGTGCGAAAGTAACGATGACCGCGCCATTTATGCGCTCCTATGCCTTGTTATTGTTAAAGACGTGCCATAAACGCCATGCACCCGCGATCGGCGGTATGGCGGCTTTAATCCCAATTAAGAACGATCCCGAGAAAAACGAAATTGCAATGGCAGGAGTACGTAACGATAAGGCGCGTGATGCTAATGATGGTTATGACGGTGGCTGGGTTGCTCATCCAGGTTTGGTTGACTTAGCAATGACGGAGTTTAAGAAAGTCTTGGGTGATGCACCGAATCAGATTAGCAAGCAACGTCCAGATATCGAAGTTACTGCAAACGATCTGTTGAACTTCCAACCTGAGACACCGATTACGGAGGCAGGTTTACGATACAACATCAACGTAGGTATCCACTACCTCGGCGCGTGGTTGGCGGGTAATGGTTGCGTGCCGATTCACAATCTAATGGAAGATGCGGCAACGGCTGAAATTAGCCGTTCACAAGTATGGCAATGGATACGCTCAGTCAAAGGTGTGTTGGAAGATGGTCGCAAGATCACAGCTGATATGGTAAAGGCGATGATCGTTGAAGAGTTAGTCAAGGTAAAGCAATCGGTAGGCGATGGCGCAACATATGATCGTGCAGCCAAGATTTTTGAAGAGATGTCGACTTCAAGCGATTTCGCTGAATTTCTGACCTTGCCTTTGTATGAAGAGATTTAAGTTAGAGTTGCACTAAACAGTCAAATCGAGTGGGAACGAGGAGATACGTCACTCTCTGAAACATCGGAAAGTCAGACGTGAAAATGAGAAGAGTGAGATCAAAAGTCTCACTCTTTTTTATGCATCAATCATCACGTACAGTACACTCGCCGCCCAGATCAGGTTTATAGACTAGCGATGGTCTAACGTGATACTTATGCGTATTTTTGTTTTCTGTGTAACACCGTTATCGTAATTCGACGCAAAGACTGAAATAAGTGGCGTCACAGCTCAGCAGCGATTTCATGCTTGTCACAAAAAAGACTTTATGGAGAATGTAGTACAGTCGTTTCTAGATGACACAGGAAGGTTGCAAACTGCAGATATCGTTAAGACTTTGAAAATTCAGTGCGACAGGATACAAAAAAAGCGAGCTTCATGCTCGCTTTTTCGTAATGTTTGAATTCTCGAAAAGAACTCTAGTCTGCAGTTAAGCGCTTGGTGGTACGTAGCCTTGTGCAGCATCAGCGCCATCACCAAAGAAATGTTTTTCCATTTGTGTCGCCAAATATTTACGGGCACGTACATCCGCCAGATTCAAACGATTTTCGTTGACCAGCATCGTTTGATGTTTGAGCCAAGCAGCCCAAGCTTCTTTAGATACGCCTTCAAAAATCTTTTTGCCCAGTTCTCCTGGATACGGTGGGAAGTCTAAGCCTTCAGCTTCTTTATCTAATTTGATGCAGTGGACCATGCGGGCCATAATCGGTACTCCTTCTATGATTCAAAAATGCAGGCTGAATTATACGTTTGATTCTTTATTTTCGTTCGGCGTTTTGAATTTAGCTTACAGTTGCTTGATCAGAACTAAGGATTTACGCTGCCAGTTATACATCTTCTGGCGATCCTTAGGCAGATCGTCGACTGTTGCCTGGACAAAGCCACGTTTTAAGAACCAATGTGCCGTACGTGTCGTCAATACAAACAAGGAATGAAAACCGGCACGACGTGCGCGCTTTTCGATGTGTTTCAAAATACGTTCGCCATCACCTTGGCTTTGCACCTCAGGGTTGACCGTTAAGCAGGCCATTTCTCCCATTTTGTCGAATGGGAAAGGGTAGAGTGCCGCACATCCAAAAATAACGCCATCATGCTCGATGACAGAGAAATAGTTAATTTCACGTTCAATCAATTCACGGCCACGTTTGACGAGCGTGCCATCGGCTTCAAGTGGTTCGATCAATTTAATGATGCCGCCGACATCTTCAATCGTTGCTTCGCGCAAGCTTTCTAGATTTTCAGTCGAGACCATGGTGCCAACGCCATCATGCGTGAATAATTCTAGCAAGGCAGAACCATCTATCTTGTATGGCACGATGTGGATACGCGGCACACCGCCTCGCGAGGCTTTGACTGCATGTTCTAGGTAAAAGCTAGCGTCCGCTGGCAAATAATTTTTTTCTAACTCGACTTCGGCTTGTTTATACGATAGCTCTCGGATTTCATCACCGTCCTGATCTATCATCATCGGCGTCTCAGAAATAATAATCAGCTTATCTGCACGCAGAGCACTCGCCGCGGATACGGCGACGTCTTCCATCGTCAAGTTGAAAGCTTCACCTGTTGGAGAAAAACCCAAAGGTGATAACAGGACTAAGCTTCCAGCATCGAGGATGCGGCCAATCGTGTCGTAAGCGATTTTGCGGGTCACACCGGTGAGCTGAAAATCAACGCCGTCCACAATGCCTATGGGTTTGGCGGTAATGAAATTACCCGAAATAATGCGTATCGCTGAGTGTGCCATCGGTGTATTTGGCAAACCTTGGCTGAACGCTGCTTCAATATCTAAACGCAATTCACCCGCAGCTTCTTTTGAGCATTCAAGTGCAGCGGTGTCAGTAATGCGTACGCCGTTGTGGAATCGACCTTCGACATTTCTTAGGGCAAGTTGTTCTGCGACTTGCGGACGAGAGCCGTGAACGATGACAATTTTGATACCTAAGGCGTGCAATAGCGACAAATCCTGTGCCAAAACGGGCAGGGCACCGGCCACGACCAACTCTCCCGGAAAGGCAACCACAAAGGTTTTTCCACGGAAGGCATGAATATAGGGTGCGACTGAGCGCAGCCATTGAACGAATTGAACAGAATTTTCCATAGACGAATTATAATCGCAGGACTATGTCATCTAACAAAACTACGAAAAATTCTCCGGAAAAAGTCGCTTCCGATCTGCGTCAACTACGCGATAAGCTGCGCCAGACTGCTCAAGAAGCTGCAAAACCGAATAAATTCCATAGCAAAGCGAAGCCTGCTGTCGCTGAAGATAAGCGGGATCTTGGTAAAAATAATACGGAAAAAGCAATAAAATCGAGCGCTCAGAGCGCGATGAAAAAGCAAAATCCTCGGCCTGATTCACAAAAGCGTACTGCAAAGCCTCCGCAAAATGAGAGCAAGCTAGAACCTGCAAGTGCTTTTCGTAACCCGATTCCGACGATAACTTATCCGGAAGAATTGCCGGTTTCGGGGCGTCGTCAAGAAATCGCGACTGCCTTACAACAAAATCAAGTCGTCATCGTGTGTGGTGAAACGGGCTCTGGGAAAACGACCCAATTACCGAAAATTTGCCTTGAACTCGGACGGGGACAAAAAGGACTGATTGGTCACACGCAACCGCGTCGAATTGCGGCTTCATCGACTGCGAAACGGATTGCGCAAGAACTCAATTCGCCGCTGGGTGAACATGTCGGCTTTAAGGTACGTTTCACCGATACTTTGAGCAAAGGTGCTTCGGTTAAATTGATGACAGACGGTATTTTGCTGGCGGAAACGCAGAATGACCCTTTGCTACGTCAATACGACACCATCATCATCGACGAAGCGCACGAGCGCAGCTTGAACATTGATTTTTTGTTGGGTTATCTCAAGCAGATTTTGCCTAAGCGTCGAGACCTGAAGGTGATCATTACTTCTGCGACGATTGATGCGCAACGATTCGCTAATCATTTTGCTGACCGCGGCAAGCCTGCCCCCATTATTGAAGTTTCTGGACGTCTGTATCCAGTTGAAGTGCGTTATCGCCCTGTGCAGGAAGGCGAAAAAGATAAAGAACGTGATTTGATGGTGGCAATTACTGATGCCGTGGATGAGTTATGTCGTTTAGGGTCTGGCGATGTGTTGGTATTTTTGCCTGGTGAACGTGAGATTCGCGATGCGGCTGAGGCTTTGCGTAAGCATCATCCACCGCACGTAGAAATCTTACCTTTGTTCGCCCGACTTTCTGCACAAGAGCAGGAACGTGTCTTCAAAACCTCAAATGCACGACGAATTGTATTAGCGACCAATGTGGCAGAAACCTCTTTGACAGTGCCGGGAATCCGCTATGTTGTCGATGCCGGTTTGGCTAGGGTGAAACGTTATAGCTATCGGAATAAAGTCGAGCAATTGCAAATTGAACCCGTGGCACAGTCGGCAGCAAATCAACGTGCTGGT
>CALKVB010000167.1 GCA_937996605.1 uncultured Oxalobacteraceae bacterium
CACCCACTGTGACTCTTGCCAGCGGCGGGATCGACATCGAAGCCAAGTTTGATTAAGGCAGCGCGCAACTGGATGCTACTCGCAACATGCTCCTCGTAGCGTACCGTCGCACGAGCGCTGGCGAGCGTCACGCTGACTTCAACCACGCCTTCCATCCCACGCAATGTCTGGGCAATCATCTCGACACATGGCTGACCTTTCATGCCGTTTACTTTTATGATCTCGGTTTGCATATTATTCTCACTTCTTCCTTTAATTAGATAGGTAATGTTCACTCGCCATCCGAAGCAAGGCTTCCTAGCCTTACTGGCTTGATGACACTGAAGGCATAAGAGTAGCATGAATTCGATTAAAGATGTATATTATATCCATGTATTAAAAAAGAGGGATAAATGATGACTTTATTATCAATTGAAGAACCAGAAACAAAGAGTGATTCCGCTATATGGCATAAACAACATCCAGTCTGGGGTTTGGGATTTCGGCCCTTTTATTTACTGGCTGCATGCTTTTCCGCATTGAGTCTGCCCTTATGGATCGCGCAATACTTAGGCTGGTTCAGCGCTTGGCCGCAGGTCACTGCTGCATGGCATATGCACGAGATGATTTTTGGAGTGGTTATCGCGGTCATCATTGGCTTTCTGTTTACCGCTGGGCGTAACTGGACCGGTCTGCCAACGCCGACCAACTTGCATCTAGCAGGGCTTGCCTGTTGGTGGTTAATTGGCCGCGTGGCGATGTTGGCTGCGCCACCGAGTTTAGCCGCATTGGTCGATTTATCGTTTTTGCCTTTGGCCGCCTGGCCGATTTACCGTGTTCTGAAACAATCTGGTAACAAGCGCAATATGTTCCTGATTATGCTGCTAGCGCTGTTAACCGTAGCTAATGCCATTTTTCATGCTGCAGTGTTAAATCTCATTACGCTAAACCCAGCCTTGCCTATACATGCCGCGATCCTAATCGTCGTCATCATTGAGTCAGTGATCGGCGCGCGCGTGATACCGATGTTTACCCAGAATGGTGTGCCAGGCGTGATACCTGTCACCTATCCATGGCTTAACCGCAGCGCAATTACCGCAATAGTCATCGCTAGTTTGGCCTCGATCTCACCCTTGCCTTCCGCGCTGATTGCATCGTTGTGCGCGGGTGCTGGCTGCATAGTACTGGCACGGTTCGCACTGTGGCAACCACATCGCACTTTAGGCACGCCACTTGTTTGGATTTTGCACTTGTCCTACGCCTGGATACCGTTGGGGTTTTTCATGCTGGCGCTTAGTGCAATAGGACTCATCCCAAGCAGCGCAGCGTGGCATGCGTTAACGGTCGGTTCGATGGCTGGATTGATACTAGGGATGATGACCCGTACCACGCTAGGACACACGGGGCGTCTACTGAAGACTGGCCACGCCGAGTTAGCCATGTATCTGCTGATTCAAACTGGCGCCGTAGCACGTGTGGCTGCTTCACTTAGCGCGCCGGCACTGTATCAAGCAAGTTTGATCGTCGCCATGCTCTGCTGGAGCGGTGCGTTTCTGTTGTTTGTCATCGCATACGGTCCCTATTTGTTACGTGCTCGGGTTGACGGCCGAGAGGGATAGTTAAATGCAAATTCAAATTTCCTCATAAGAGTGAAAAAAAGCCACCGCTAATGCGTATCGACAATACGCATTAGCGCGTGGCCTTTGAGTGCCAATTTAAATCAGATTAATTTTGAATATTTCGCGCCGGTTTGCAAAGCCAAGTATTTATCAAACACCATACCCACCGCCCGCACAAACATCCGCCCCTTTGCGGTAACTTGAATACTGTGCGCATCGACCTTGATCAATTCAGCCTCTTCGTATTTCTGCAATTGCGTCAGCTCATCCGCAAAATAGCTGCGAAAATCGATTCCATGCTGATGATTGATTGCGACAAAATCCACTGGTCCGCTACACATCAATTCCATAATAACTTGACGACGCAAGACATCATCATCAGTCAAAGAGAACCCTTTTTCTATCGGTAACTGGCCAGCATCCAGGTGTTCGTAATAGGCTTTGATCGTGCGCACTGACTGACTATATGAATGCCCTACCTTACCGATGGCAGACACTCCAAAACCGATTAGATCGCAGTCGGCGCGCGTAGTATAACCCTGAAAATTTCTATGCAGACTTTTATCGAGACGCGCTTTATTCAGTTCATCATCTGGCTTTGAGAAATGATCCAGCCCTATGTAAATGTAGCCAGCAGCGAGCAACCTGCGCACAGACATTAGAAATATTTGCAGGCGTTCTTCAGCGCTAGGAAGATCGCTTTCAATGATTTGCCGTTGCGCCTTGAAGCGGCTCGGTAAGTGAGCATAGTTATAAAGTGCAATGCGGTCTGGTGAAAGTTCAATCACCTTATCCAAGGTACGGTTAAAGCTCGTCAGGGATTGCTTGGGCAAGCCATAAATCAGATCGGCATTGATCGATTCAAATCCCGCCTTGCGACTTGCAATGACCGCCTTCTCGACCATTTCATATGGTTGGATACGGTTCACAGCTTGCTGTACCGCTGGGTCAAAATCTTGAACACCAAAACTAGTCCGATTAAAACCGAGTTCGGCGAGTAGCTCTAAAGTGTCATCGCTGACGGTGCGCGGGTCAATCTCTATCCCGAGTTCTGCATCAGGCAAAAGCTCGAAATGGCTGCGTATCATCAACATCAATTCGCGCAGTTCGTCTGAACTCAAAAAAGTAGGCGTTCCGCCGCCAAAATGGAGCTGAGCGGTACGCCGGTCTGGTCCGATTCTGGCTGCCACCATCGCCATCTCTTTTGCCAGATAGTGTAAATACTCCGTGGTGCGGCTATGGTCTTTGGTGATGATTTTGTTACAGGCACAAAAATAGCACAGCGATTCACAAAATGGAACGTGGATGTAGATTGATAGCGGCGGGTTCTTATCAGTATTTGTAGCGCGTTGCTCCAGATAGGCGATGTAGCTTTGTTCGGCAAACTCTGGATGAAAACGGTCTGCGGTTGGATACGAAGTGTAACGCGGACCAAGCTTATCAAAGCGGCGTATCAAATCCTCGGAAATTTCTATTTCTGACAAAGTATTCATAGACTTACTTATTTATTGGTTTCTCAATAGTGAAGCGACCTTCCCGAATAGAAACATTCTGATGTTCGGGTTAGTCGGCAATCACGCTATTTTAACTAGGGTATTTCGCTGATGATAATGATTCAAAATGCTTCTTGTGATACGTCACCTCACCGGCAATATCGACAGCTTTATTGGCCGCTATCCGGTTCGTGCTTATTTCGCTATGTTTGCTTTATTTTTGCATGCAAATGGATAGGGCTGGATTTCGCTTTTAAGCCTGCACCTCCAACTTTTTTACTAATCAAGTCTTCCAAGGTCACACCATCGAGTACCGCCAAATAGGCTGCAGTGGCCGAGCTCAACACCCCTTTCAAGGCGCAAGCTGAAGCATAGGCGCAGCAGGTATCGCTATGGTCGAAGCATTCCGCCATAAAGAAATCACTCTCGGAATTGCGCACCACCTCGCCAATATTAATTTGCTTCGGATCCTTACTTAATTTTAAGCCTCCATTGCGCCCGCGCACCGTGTCGACCATGCCCGACAAACCAAGTTGGTGCACTACTTTCATCAGGTGATTTTTTGATACAGAGTGTAAGTCAGCGATGTCTTGAATTGTCACTAGGTGATCTTGATTGATCGCCAAATGCATCAGGGTGCGTAGTGTGTAATCGGTATAGGCAGTGAGTCTCATGGCTTGAATATTCTTGGTAATGAAGTTATCACAAAGTTCCAAAGAAAAATTTATGCAGTACTTAGTATATATGTTTATGGAGAGAAATAAGTAGCCTTTATAAAATAAGATGTATTTTACTTGCATCTTATAAATGATGCATATAGAATCCATCTTTATCAATATCATTGTTTTTACCGCTTTCTCATTATTACAAAAAAGGAAACCACGCCATGCATGCAACGCGCAAACTCTGGACCTGGCTCGCTGTCATCTGTGTACTCTCATTCTCCGTTCTCGGCTGGGTAGGCACAGAAATCTATCTAACGGCGCCACCCATCCCCAAGCAAGTCATCAGTACCGATGGCAAGATTTTGTTTTCAGAAGGTCAGGTGCAATTTGGCCAGGAAGCATGGCTCTCAGCTGGTGGTCAACAGCTTGGCTCCGTATGGGGCCATGGTAGTTACGTCGCGCCGGATTGGTCCGCCGATTGGCTGCATCGTGAAGCATTGGCACTGCGTGCTATCTGGGCACAGCAAGAATTTGGCAAAAATTTTGAGCAGCTGAACCCTGGCCAGCAGGCTGAACTCGATGCCAAGTTGAAGAATGAAATGCGGGCCAATAGCTACGACAGCAAAAGTGGCAACATCATACTCTCGCCGGCACGTGCCCAGGCAGTGGCGCAAGTCGTCGAACATTATGTCGGCCTGTTTGGTGATGACCCAAAACTTGATAAACTGCGTGAACAATATGCGATGACTAGTGGGACGCTTCGAGATCCGCGAGATCTGCAAGCCCTGCCTGCATTTATGTTTTGGTCGGCATGGTCGGCAGCGACCGACAGGCCGGGTGAAACTGGAATTAGCTACACCAGCAATTGGCCGCATGAACCGCTGGTCGGCAATACTCCAACTGCTGGTGCCGGTATTTGGTCGATCGCTAGTATCATCCTCATGATTGCAGCAATTGCAGGAATGATTTTTCTCCATTCGATCAGCAAGGAAGCACCTGATCCGACGCCTCCTAAAACCGATCCACTATTCGATCTAAAACCGACTCCTTCGATGAAGGCCACTAAGAAATATTTCTATGTCGTGATCGGCCTAATTTTGGCGCAAGTGGCGATGGGCGTGATTACTGCCCACTACGCAGTTGAAGGTCAGAGTTTTTTCGGCTTCCCACTCGCAAAAATCCTACCATTTACGGTTAGCCGCACAATACACACGCAGTTCGCGGTATTGTGGATCGCCACCGCTTGGCTGGCCACCGGCTTGTATATTGCACCAGCGATTTCCGGACATGAACCAAAATATCAAAAACTTGGTGTTGATGTCTTGTTCTATGCCCTGCTATTTATCGTAGTAGGCTCTACCGCTTTTGGCTGGCTCGGTACTTTGCAGAATTTAGGCAACGATTTCAGTTTCTGGATTGGCAATCAGGGTTTGGAATTCACCAGCATGGGGCGTGTCTGGCAAGTTTTATTATTCATTGGTTTGCTGTTTTGGGTAACCTTACTCGGCCGTGGTTTAATGCCCGCTTTGAAAACGCCATCTGAAAGCCGTGGCCTGATCGCCATGGTATTTCTGGCCGCACTCTGTATCGGAGGCTTCTATGCGACCTCTTTAACTTGGGGCCCGCGCACACATTATTCGATGATCGAATACTGGCGTTGGTGGTTGGTGCAT
>CALKVB010000168.1 GCA_937996605.1 uncultured Oxalobacteraceae bacterium
GGGCAGCATGGGTGCGGCGGAATTCTGCTGGCATACAGCGCGTCAGTACACAATGGACCGTTTGCAGTTTGGTAAGCCTTTGGCAGCCAATCAATTAGTGCAAAAGAAGCTAGCTGATATGCAAACAGAAATCACTTTGGCGTTACAAGGCTGCTTGCGTTTGGGGCGGATGAAGGATGAAGGTACGGCGGCAGTGGAAATTACTTCCATCATGAAACGTAACTCCTGCGGTAAATCCTTGGATATCGCTCGCACAGCACGCGATATGCTCGGTGGTAATGGTATTTCTGATGAATTTGGCATCGCTCGCCATTTGGTGAACTTGGAAGTGGTCAACACTTACGAGGGTACGCATGACATTCATGCTTTGATTTTGGGGCGCGCGCAGACTGGCATTGCGGCTTTCTAATCTGGCTGATGGCCTAGCGGTGGCGTGAAAGCTAGGCCTTGGCATGGTTTATAATAGAGGGATGGCGGCTAGGCTGCCCTCCCTTTTTCTTTTGCTAAAGCGTCTTGAGACGATAGAGATTCGCCGTGACTTTCATACAAAAACTTTCCCAAGCTTGGACGACCAATAATTCTTTATTGTGCGTTGGGCTTGATCCTGATGTGAAGAAGTTCCCCGCTGAATTAACCCAGCAGCCCGATGCGATTTACGAGTTTTGTAAAGCAATCGTGGATGCAACTGCCGATTTGGCTTGTAGTTTTAAGCCGCAAATTGCCTACTTTGCTGCGTTGCGTGCCGAAGATCAGTTGGAAGCCATTTGCCGCTATATCAAAGCGACTTACCCGCAAATTCCTATCGTATTGGATGCCAAGCGAGGCGATATCGGAGCCACTGCCGAACAATATGCTCGTGAAGCGTTCGAACGTTATGACGCCGACGCAGTGACGGTCAATCCCTATATGGGTTTCGATTCGGTTGCTCCATACCTGGAGTGGAAAGACCGCGGTGCGATTGTGTTGTGCCGCACATCGAATGCAGGTGGCTCTGATCTGCAGTTCTTGGATGTGGGGGGTAAGCCCTTGTACCAGCATGTTGCGCATTTGGTTGCTGATAAATGGAATAGCAATGGACAATGCGCTTTAGTGGTTGGCGCGACTTTCCCGAATGAGATCGCACAAGTACGTGCTCTGATTGGTGATATGCCTTTGTTGATTCCTGGCGTGGGCGCGCAGGGCGGTGATGTTGAGTCTACCGTGAAGGCTGGGCGCACCGCAAATGGTACAGGGATGATGATTAATTCATCTCGTGCGATTTTGTACGCGACGCCTGTTGCCGATGAAAACTATGCGCAAGCGGCGCGCCGCGTTGCATTAGAAACGCGTGATGCAATCAATTTGTATCGTTAAAATGCGTTGCCAGTTGCTAGATCTGACAATGACAGTAGTAGAAAACGCCGGCATGCCGGCGTTTTTTATGGACTTTGGGTAAGCCCAAATTTCGATCAAATTTCATCAAGATAGCGCAGGAGTTTGTTGAGTGCGTGCGCAACTGTTTGCTCACGCACCGCATGACGATCGCCTTGAAACACTTTACGTTCGGTAAAAGTAACACCGCCCACTCTCCAACCAAAACAAACTGTGCCGACAGGTTTGCCGGGCACGGCTCCACCGGGACCCGCAATACCCGTGGTTGATAACGAAACATGCGCTTCGGAATTGGCTAATGCACCTTCCGCCATGGCTGCTGCAATCTCTTCACTGACCGCGCCGTGTTGTGCAATGAGTGAAGCAGGGATATTCAGCATTTCCGTTTTGGCGGAGTTTGAGTAGGAAATGAATCCGCAATCGAACCATTCAGATGAACCCGGAATTTCAGTTAATGCGCAGCAAACACCACCGCCTGTGCAAGATTCTGCAACAGTAAGAAGTAACTTGCGCGACTTCAATGCTTCGCCGACTTTTTGAGCGAGGTCTATCATGTTGGTCATGGTTTCGTCTCCTGTAATTGTGGTGCTCGGGCACGATCAAATGCAGGATTACTTTACCACTTCAGTTTGCGCTTGCGTCATTTTTCCAATCGGGTATTGGAAATTCTTTTTGTCCGATTTACCAGATCCGCCACAAGGCAAAAACTAAAAGCGCGAAAAAAGCTGCAACAATATCGTCGAACATCACACCAAATCCGCCTTTGAATTTGCGATCAAAATAGCCGATCGGCGGTGGTTTTACCATATCGAAAAAACGGAAGGCAATGAAGGCCCAAAATTGAGTACTAAGTGGAGCTGGAGTCACGAGTAACAGTACCAGCCAAAATGCAATGATCTCATCCCACACCATACTGCCATGATCAGCCACGCCGAGATTTTTTCCTGTGACTTCGCAAGCCCAGACGCCAATGAAGTAACCAAGCACGATGATGATCACCCAATTTGTCGGCGTGAAAAAACTAGGCCAGCGGGCAGTCAGCAGCACAAAACTTAACCATGCAAAGAGCGTACCGGTCGTGCCAGGAACAACAGGCGAAAGCCCACTTCCGAAACCTTGGGCTAGGATATGTGCCGGATGCTGCAACATGAATCGTGAGCCTGGCTTTAGAATTGGCGCTTTGTCTACCGATGGTTTAGTGTCGTTGTTTGCATTCATGGCTTAATCTGAGATGAAATGATCAAACGATTTAAGCTCAAGCGATAGTGTTTGCCCATTTTGATCGAGCAGGCGCAAGCCGGGTTCTGCTTCGATGCTACCCACGCGCGTGACTGCGGTATTGCTACGAAGTCCGGCCTCGATTACCTGTTCGCGCAGATGCGCAGGGGCGGTAAAGCATAGTTCATAATCATCACCACCGGCGAGCGTGAAGCGACGTCGAATTTCTTGTGTTTGTTGTTGTAGCATAGCGCCTGCGGGTAATTGATCGACATTCAGACTGGCACCCACTTTTGAGCGTTCTAAAATGTGAGCAAGATCGCCAATTAAGCCGTCTGAAATATCCAAGGCTGCATGAGCAATACCGCACAGTGCCATACCTAGTGCAATGCGCGGAGTCGGTTTGTGCATACGCAGCGCAGCTTGTTGATGCTGTTCTGCGCTAAGCGACAGTTCTTGCCAATATCCAGCCAAGGCCAATCTGGCGTCACCAATATCGCCAGAAATCCAAATGTCATCTCCGATTTTTGCGGCATCACGCCGCAATGCTTGGCCGGGATCGATTTCGCCAAAGATGGTAATGCAAATGTTTAGAGGGCCTTTAGTTGTATCACCGCCGATCAGTTTACAGTCGTGTTCTGCCGCGAGCTTTAATAATCCTTGCGAGAAACCATGCAGCCAGTTTGGATTCGCTTCGGGGAGCGATAAGGCTAAGGTAAAAGCGAGTGGCTTAGCTCCCATTGCGGCTAAGTCAGAGAGATTGACGGCTAAACATTTGTGCCCTAATCCTATCACTTCGGCATCTGGAAAAAAATGGCGACCTGAGACCAGCATGTCGCTTGAAATTGCGAGTTGTTTGCCTGGACTTGGATTGAGCAATGCGCAGTCATCCCCAATCCCCAAGGCGATACGCGCATCTTGAGAGGCTGGTGTGGTGAAATATTGTTTGATGAGATCGAATTCTGAGAGCATGATGCATTGTACCGAAACGCATCAGACATGCGAAATAAATCCGCAAAGCTGGAGTGAGTTTAGCGGTTTAACTCGTTTGCTTGGCATCGCTTCCGGCCTGCGCATTGGCCTCGTGTGCGATTTGGACTTCTCCAAAATTCAAAAACATACTGACATCTGGCTTGATCATTACACGGTAGGAACCTTTGGCTTGGTTTAAGCGCATGGCCAGAGCGGTGAGTTCCCATGCTCTTTGTTCAGTACAGGTAAAGCGCGCTTTGGTCAATTCATAAGACTTTTGTTCTTTACCAAAATCCCTCACCACAGCTGCATTTCGTTTGAGTGCTGGCAAAACAGACGGATGTTGCCAGGCCCAAAGAAATGTCGAGTCGCGATGGTGGAAAGTGCCTACAATTTGTGCAGGCGCCAAGGCAAAGCATCCATCGTCAAACGTCAATAAGAGCTGACCAGTGTTTTGATCTAGGTGCCATGATTCTTCTTCGCCCAAACGCCAAGTAGAGTTGTGCAACATGTTTGCTACTACTGCGTCGTCAGCGCTAGCCGCGATCAAAGATTCGAGGCTGAAGTTA
>CALKVB010000169.1 GCA_937996605.1 uncultured Oxalobacteraceae bacterium
ATACGAGATAGTACAAGGTGACTGGAGTTCAGACGTGTGCTCTTCCGATCTCTAACGCGAATAATGACAAACTCAAAGATCTTAGAGCTGAAGCGATCGCAAGGATTCGAGCGATCACTGAAAAGCCTTCTCCAGATCTGATCCCGCTAAATTTATTGAGCATGGCGGAAGACCAAAAATACGCTTTAGTCATGGATGCGCAAAGGGCGCGCATTTACTTGTATGAAAATGTAAATGGCATACCCAGTCTGCGTAACGACTATTATGTAAGCCAAGGTAAATTCGGCGTCGACAAATCAAAAGAAGGCGATCAAAGGACACCGATTGGAGTTTATTTCATTACCAATCGAGTCCCTGGAGCAAAACTCCCCGACTTTTACGGCCCCGGAGCACTACCACTAAACTATCCAAATGAGTGGGATAAATTGCGTGGGCGTGGGGGATCTGGCATTTGGCTGCACGGTGTACCTGCGACCAATTACAGTCGCCCTCCTCTGGCATCTGATGGTTGTGTAGTATTAGCCAATCCTGATTTCCTTAAAATATCCGCCATGGTGGATATCGCCAAGACTCCAGTCGTGATTAGTGAGCGACTTAATTTCGTTAGCCGACAAGTTTGGATGAATGAAAAGCTAAATGCTCGAAAAATGATAGATTTATGGCGTCAAGATTTTGCATCGGCAAATCCAGTTTTTTTAGCAAAGCACTATTCTCGAAACTTCAAGAGCGCTAACGGCGACAATGCGGCAAACTGGATCCAAAAACAGTACAGCGGTCTTCAGGGAATAAGCGACAGTGCAGTCAAAATTCGCGAGCAGTCACAATTCAAATACCCAGGTCGCGAAGATATGATTGTGAGTTTTTTCACCCAAGACATCAGCACAAGCCGCGGTATCGCGACTTTCAAACGCCGTCAATACTGGGCCAAGGAAGGTAATCTGTGGGGAATCGTATTTGAAGAAAATAACTTTATCGCTGGCGCGAAGCCAGAGAATGAGATTGTTAAGACTGAAAAACCAAAAGTTGAGCCACCTAAAGAAGCGAACATTCCGATCAATAGCACTGTAGCAGGCACTGCGAATCAAGCTGCAAAAAATAAACAAAGCAACGATAAAAAGAACGGACAGCAAGTTCAAGCTGAAGTATTGAAAACGGTTGATCGATGGCTAAGCGTTTGGGCGGCAAAAAACACCAAAGCCTATTTAGCGCATTATGCGAAAGACTTCCAAACGCCGAATGGTGAGTCACGAAAATCATGGATGGAGGAACGCAAGTCCCGAATCGAAGGCAAAGGCAAGATCACCGTCAGATATGAATCGCCCGTGGTTTCCGTCGATGGTAATACCGCTACCGTGAAATTTCGCCAGCACTATCAGTCAGGTGCCTTGGTCGCCAGTAGTAGAAAAACACTAGTAATGATAAAACAAGATGGTAAATGGCTGATAAAACAAGAGAAGACAGGCAGTTAGGAAGAGTGTCGATTTACTTGAACTAATTCAGCTAGAATAGAAATCAACACAAAATCAGCTTGAATAGAAAAGTCTAATCTGGAGAAAAAAATGTGCGTAGCTTTAACGACCAATAACAAACTCGGTATTTTATTATGCAGCCTGTTTTTCTTTAGCAGCTCAACTTGGGCGCAGAGCAGTACGCCAAGCTTAGAGCAAACATCCGCCTCGCAAACTGCATCAACGTCTGAAGCGACAGCCAGCAAACCTCTACCAAAAGTAAAAATCAAAACCACGCTGGGCGATATCGTACTTGAGCTCTACCCTGAGAAAGCACCGAAAACGGTCGAAAATTTTTTACGCTATGTCAAAAAAGGACACTACAACAAGACGATTTTTCATCGAGTAATCGATAACTTTATGATTCAAGGCGGAGGCCTCGATCTGAAAATGAGTGAAAAGCCGACTGATGCAGCAATCATTAACGAAGCTGGCAAAGCTTTCGAACAGGGATTGAAGAACGACATTGGCACCATCGCCATGGCGCGCATGCAAGATCCAAATTCAGCAAAGGCGCAGTTTTACATCAACGTCAACAACAATGATTTTCTGAATTATCAACCGATCGCTGCAGGGGATCCTGTGGTAGTGATGAAAAATGGCGAACCTATCACCTTGCCGCGTTCGCGCGCTTTGGTTTTCGCTGCTGGTTATACACCCTTTGGCAAAGTCACCGAAGGTTGGGAAACTGTCGAAAAAATCAAAGGCGTTGCAACTGGCGAAAGCGGCATCTATCAGAATGTACCAAATAAACCAATCACCATCGTCAGCATACAAGTCGTAAAGTAATTTTACGCAAAGCTTTTATTGGACGATTCAACGAGACACACAGGAGAAAAAACATGGCTGTCCTACTTACTACAAATCTTGGCACTATCAAAATTGAATTGAATGCTGAAAAGGCGCCTAAAACGGTCGCTAATTTTTTGAGCTACGTTGAAGCAGGGCACTATGCAGGCACTATTTTCCACCGAGTTATACCCGGCTTCATGATTCAAGGCGGTGGCTTTGAAGTTGGTATGAAACAAAAGCCAACCAATGCCCCAATTGAAAATGAAGCGAATAATGGTTTAAAAAATGTTCGCTATTCTCTAGCAATGGCACGCACAAGCGACCCACACTCTGCTTCTGCACAGTTCTTCATTAACACAACGAAAAATGATTTTCTTGACTATCCTGGTCAAGATGGTTGGGGTTATTGTGTATTTGGCGAAGTGACAGAAGGTAAAGAAGTTGTCGATAAAATTTCAGCCTCAAAGACAACCCGCTCTGGCATGTTTTCAGATGTGCCGGTTGAGAGCGTGATTATTGAAAAAGCTGAGATCGTGTAAAACACGACCACTACTAAGACTATCAAGTTCAATGCAATCACAGGCGACATCAAACCAAAGCAAGGCGCAAGCAGGCAAGCTTGCGCTTTTTGTTTCAGATGTCCATTTGAGTCCAGCGCTTCCTAAAACAACAGATCGTTTTCTCGCTTTCTTAGCGAATCAAGCACTCACAAGTGAGCGACTTTATATTCTCGGCGACCTATTTGAATATTGGGCAGGTGATGACGATTTGAACGACAGTTACAATCACCACATTGTAGAAGCGCTACGCCAAGTTAGTGAAAGTGGCGTAAAAATATTTTGGATTGCAGGAAATCGCGACTTCCTTGTCGGTCCAGAATTTTGTAAAACCATCGGTGCCGAACCTTTACCGGATCCAACAGTACACGACCTCAATGGAACATCAATACTGTTAACCCATGGTGATGCTTTGTGTACCGACGATATCGGCTATATGCAATTTCGGCAAATGGTGAGAGATCCTGCTTGGCAGCTACAGTTTCTCAAGAAAACTTTGAATGAACGCAAAGCCATCATCGAGGGCATGCGTAAAATGAGCCACCAAGAACAACAAAATAAACGCATGGAGATCATGGATGTCAATCTCGATGCCGTGAATAGCTTAGCGAAAGAGTATCCAGGTTGCACCTTAATACATGGTCACACACATCGAAATGCAATTCACAACGAGGCATTTGCCCAGCGCTATGTTTTACAAGACTGGGACTTCGATCATGGTAAAGAATCGAGAGGCGGCTTCTTAGAATTAGACTTCGAGGGTCAACTTCATTTTACTCATTTGATTTAACTTGGACAGCTTGTCAGTGACTTGGACTTAAGCACTAATTTCATCAATCACAATGTGCTTAATCGACCAGCTGCGAAATCTCATCAGCGTTGATCGACTTCTCGTTCAAAGATTTTTCACAAACAATTCCGGCACTCAAAATCGCAGAACGTAATCGTTGAATTTCCTCTTGTTGTGAACAGACATGTTCCGTTAATTGTTTAAACGCTTTCGAGATTGGATCATCGCCGTTCTGGCTCAAGCCATAAGCACTAAATACGGAACTCTCATTTGCATTTTCTTTTTCCGCAGCCGATTTGACGATATGTGCCGGATTCCCTACCGCAGTAGCTCCAGCAGGAACAGGCTTAGTCACCACCGAGTTCGAACCAATCTTGGCGCCTGCACCCACGGTAAAACTTCCTAAAACTTTTGCTCCGGCGCCAACGATCACACCTTGCTCTAAAGTTGGATGTCGTTTAGCCCCTTTGGTTAGGGAGGTCCCACCTAAAGTTACGCCTTGATAAATCGTGCAGTCGTCACCGATGACAGCAGTTTCGCCGATCACTACGCCAAAACCATGATCGATAAATACGCGGCGACCAATACTAGCACCTGGATGAATCTCAATACCAGTCAAGAAACGTGCCAAATGCGCGATAAAGCGCGCCAACCATTTCAAACCATGGCGCCAGCACCAGTTTGCCCAGCCATGCATGACAATGGCTTGCAAGCCTGGATAACAGGTGATGACATCCCAAGTATTGCGGGCTGCGGGATCACGTTGAATAATGCTGGCGATATCTTCGCGAAGTTGCTTAAACATGTTGAGAATTGACCACAAGGTCAAAGTGGCGTGCAAAAAACGCTAGTGTAAAACGATTCTTCGATTCATGCAGGTGAACGATAGCCTTTGACCGCACACCTGCCGCTTTAGAATTTATTGACTGGATATACGTTGGCGACGGGCCTCGTACAAGCACACACCAGAAGCAACTGATACATTGAGACTTTCCACCGAACCCAGCATAGGAATTTGCACCAACATATCGCAGGTTTCGCGCGTTAAGCGACGCATCCCCTCGCCTTCATTGCCCATCACGATGGCGATTCCACCTTTAAAATCGACATCGTAAATCGTTTTATCTACATCGTCTGAAGTTCCGATAATCCAAATATCACGCTCCTTCAGATCGCGTAGAGTACGTGCCAAATTCGTCACTGTGATGTAAGGCACGGTCTCTGCCGCACCGCTCGCAACTTTAGCGGCTGTCGCATTTAATCCCACTGCACGATCTTTTGGCGCAATCACTGCATGCGCACCGACACCATCTGCTACGCGCAAACACGCACCGAGATTGTGAGGATCGGTAATACCATCGAGAATTAACAGCAATGGAGGACCTTCAATCGCATCAAGCAATTCATCTAGATTGCGCGCCAACGATAATTCGCCTGCCTTCGCCACCACACCTTGGTGACGACGCGTACCCACAATATTCGACAGACGTTGATCATCTGCTTGAATGATACGAATACCAGCCGATTTCGCTGCATGGATTAACTCCTGCATACGGCGATCAGATCGATCACTGTCAACATAAATTTCTTCAACTGAAGATGCTTCATGACGGATACGGGAGGTAACGGCGTGAAAGCCGAAAATCATTTTGCTTTTCATTAGACTTCTCTATTCATACGAGGAAAGTAATTAAGAACTCTCCTCAATAACTCATCAATACTGAGCAACACTTTATAGTGCCGACTCACCAACCTAACTCTGCTTTGCTTCAACTTATCATCAACAATTCAATCGCTTTGAGTGCCTTCTAACGCTTCTTTCTTGCCGGCTTACTCGCTTTGACTTTACGATCGCTGCGTGAAGTCGCTCCCACCGATTTACGTGCTTTCGTTTTTGCGTTAGCTTCAGCGTACATCGTTGATGTGCGTGGTTTGGCAGATTTACCACCATTCGATTTCAATGCTTCAACCACTTCTGTGGACATCGCTTTGCGTTTACCGCCACGTGCTTCGCTTATCTCTTCAAATTCGCGCACTTTAGGAAAACGATTCGGCACTGAATTCGCCGCTAAAGCCAGATCAATCTTGCGAGCATCGATATCAACCCGGCTCACTTGAACTTTGATCTTATCGGTCAATTGATAACGCTTGCCTGTTCGTTCACCGCGCAACTCATGTCGCGCTTCATCGAATTGAAAATAATCAGCGCCAAGATCCGTAATGTGTACTAAGCCCTCAACAAACATCTCATCAAGCTGAACAAATAAACCGAATTGCGTCACTCCTGTGATGGTGCCAGTAAACTCCTCACCAAGTTTATTCTTCATGAAATAACATTTGAGCCAAGCTTCAACATCACGTGACGCCTCATCGGCTCGACGTTCATTCGCCGAACAATGCGTACCCAGCATGTCCCAAATCGTAATTTCTTTTTGCTTGCGCTCTTTGCCTGCAGCGCGATCGGCCGCCATTTGTTTGCGCGCAGCGTTCGAAATTGCAGATCGGAAGAGCACACGTCTGAACTCCAGTCACCTTGT
>CALKVB010000170.1 GCA_937996605.1 uncultured Oxalobacteraceae bacterium
GGCGTCAAGCTTGCTTTGTGTCGACACCAATACCGAATACTTCTCAAACTGCATCATCTGAAAATCGCCTTCTGTAGGCAGACCATCATAACGGCGACCTTGACTCATCACCAAAAACCTATCGCCGTGTTCATCGATTTCGATTTTGCCCTCTTTGGCGACAATCACACTAGTGCGGCCATCTTTTTGGCTACTCGTGAAAATGTTTTGAACTTTACTGAGGTCGCCTGACACTTCTTCGACAAAAGAAACTCGACCACCGCCGCGAGATTCTTGGAACTTGCCAGGTGCGACTTTAGAAATGTCTTCACGTTTTTCGTAACGATTTCGCACCTCAAGCTTTTGCTCATTAGCCCAAGGTGAGACCACCATGCTCAGCGTAGCGACCAACATCATCAATGGAATACCAAAACTCAAAATCGGTTTAATCCACCGCGTCAGACTCAAGCCTGAAGCAAACCACACCACCATTTCTGACTCTTGGTAAGCGCGAGTAACAACCAATAATACCGAAATGAAGCCGGTCAAAATCAATAAAATGGGGAAGTAGTCAAGAGAAGTAAAACCGATCAGTATCAACACATCACGCGAGGCTACCTTGCCACCCGCCGCTTCGCCCAAAATACGAATCAGCATAAATGTGACGGTAATCGTGAATAATGTGGTGAAAACAGCGCTGGCAGCACTGAGTAGTTCTCGTCTGAGCGCTCGTTCAAAAATCATAAATTTAGATGCTTATGAGAATAGTGGTTATATCGGTCTGACAAGAGCGTTATAATAGTTGGGTTACGACCGTTATACAGCTTCCCATTGTATGCGGTCACCGCCGTTAGTGCTAGCAATCAAGGCCTACTCGATTGCATCCTAAGGCAAGAATAAAACAGCAGCCCGTTCAACAATAAGGAGCAAAACGTGGACTTTAGCATAAAAACACTAGACGCAAAAAGCGCAAGCAACACAATCAAGACTGGATGCCTTGTTGTAGGCGTCTTCGAAAATAAGAAATTATCCGTCACAGCGACTGCCTTGAACAAGAAAGGCGCAATCGATGCTGCTTTAAAATCAGGTGATATCACAGGCAAAGCCGGTTCTTCTCTGTTACTACGTGGTGTCGCGGATGTGGCCGCAGAACGCGTGTTGTTGGTCGGCTTGGGCGAAGATCCAACAAAAGTTTCTGAAAAAGCATTCACTGCTGCAATCCAAGTCGCAGCGCGCAGCTTGAACAGCTTAGGTGCCAGTGACATTACCTTGGCCTTACCTGCGGTTGATGGCCGCAATACAGCATGGTGCATCCGCCAGACCGTCATCGCGTTTAACGAAGTTGTATTCCGTACCGATGCACATAAGAGCAAAAAAGATACGATTCCTGCTAACGTCAAAAAAGTCGGTATTTTAGTGGCGAACAACGAAGCAGCTGCGGCAAAAACGGCATTGGCACAAAGCATTGCTCTGGTTAATGGTATGGAGTTGACTAAAGAATTGGGCAACACTCCAGCAAACTTCTGCACCCCAACTCATTTGGCAAACACAGCAAAGAAAATCGCAACGCAATTCAAAATGGGCGTTGAAATTCTCGACCGCAAACAAATTCAAGCACTGAAGATGAATAGCTTCTTGTCTGTTTCCGCAGGCACAGATGAACCACCAAAATTCATCGTCTTGAAGCACATGGGCGGCAAAGCGAAAGATGCGCCAGTAGTCTTGGTCGGTAAAGGTATTACCTTTGACTCCGGTGGTATTTCATTGAAAGCGGGTCCAGGTATGGACGAGATGAAATACGATATGGGTGGCGCGGGTTCTGTATTGGGAACGATGCGCGCGATTGGTGAAATGAAGTTGAAGCTCAATGTCATCGCTGTGATTCCAACTTGCGAAAATATGCCTTCTGGTCGTGCCACACGCCCTGGCGATATCGTCACTTCTATGTCTGGTCAAACGATTGAAATCTTGAATACCGACGCTGAAGGCCGTTTGATCTTGTGTGACGCTTTGACTTACGCAGAACGCTTCAAGCCAGCCGCGGTTATCGACGTTGCGACTTTGACTGGCGCGATCATCACTTCTCTCGGCCACCACAACACTGGCTTATTCACACGTCATGACGAAGCGCATGATAAATTGGCAGACGAGTTATTAGCAGCCGGTAAAGAAGCCAACGATACAGCATGGCGCTTGCCAATCGGTGAGCTGTATAACGAACAGTTGAAATCCAACTTTGCGGATATGGCCAATATCGGTGGCCCAGCAGCAGGTTCGATTACTGCAGCGTGCTTCCTCGAACGTTTCACCCGTAAATACACATGGGCGCATCTCGATATCGCGGGTACTTCTTGGAAATCTGGTGCAGCCAAAGGCGCGACAGGTCGCCCTGTGCCTTTGTTGACAACATTCTTGATGAACCGCGCTGGCTAATTTACACACTTTCGCAAATGATCACGAATCAAAGCGAAAGAGCGTAAATTGAAATACCAAATGCCGCTGCTATGTCTCATAGCGCGGCATTTTAACTAGATGGCTTCGGCACACAGCTGAATTGAGCCCTAATCGTAAGAAAGCAAACTGCAATGAAACTCGTCACCTGGAATGTGAATTCTCTCAAAGTGCGCCTACCTCAAGTTTTGCAATGGCTGGAAATGAATCCCGTCGATGTGCTGTGCATACAAGAAACCAAGCTCACCGATGACAAGTTTCCTCAAGCAGAAATTGAAGCGGCGGGATATCAGGTCGCATTCACTGGACAAAAAACATACAACGGTGTGGCCATACTTTCTCGCCATACGATTACCCAAGTGCAAAAGAACAATCCTTTGTTTGAAGATGAGCAGCAACGCATTATCGCAGCCACCATCGAAGGCATGCGCATCGTCTGCGCATATGTACCAAACGGTCAAGCACTCGATTCAGAAAAATATCCATACAAACTGAGCTGGTTAGCGGCACTACGCGAATGGATCAAATCAGAAATGGAAAAGTATCCAGAACTTGCCTTGCTCGGTGACTACAATATCGCCCCCGACGATAGAGATGTTCACGACCCGGCGGCGTGGGAAGGTATGAATTTAGTATCACCACCAGAACGTGCGGCATTCCAAGCCCTGCTCGACTTAGGTTTGAGTGATAGTTTCCGTCAATTCGAACAGCCAGAGAAAACCTTTAGCTGGTGGGACTATCGCCAACTTGGATTCCGTTTGAATAAGGGGGTGCGTATCGATCACGTGTTACTTTCTGCACCGTTAGCCAAACGCTGCACTTCTTGTGTGGTCGATCGCGTTCCTCGTAAATGGGAACAACCGTCTGATCACGCCCCCGTTATAGCAACGCTTGATTAGCTTACGTAGAAATGCATTTTAGTTAAGCATTTCAATCAAAATGCATGATGCCAACGCGCACATTCAACAATCGAAATAGTTTGCAAAAAAGGAAATTTGAATTATCGGTTTTGCAATTAGAGATAGCTACCTAGCATCTTTTGCGGTTGAAATACTAAATCTTATCCTTTGCGGATCCTGTAACCGATATTTGCGATAGTGCGGAAAATACAAAACAAGTCTTTAAAAAGCAAAAATAGATTTCCATGCAGAAAGGTTTTCTGCTACATTGACATTTAAGGTTTTTTAACAATCATTCAAAAAGATTTCGCTGTACGAGCCATCTTAAGCTCAACATCGAAAGGCAACACAAAAAAGCGATGTGAGGGAATACCACGTTTAACTCGTAGCAAGGTTAAGCGTCCATGCAGCCGTCTACTGTTTGTCAGCAGACGTTCAACGTTCGATTCTTTTTTTATTCGGAGTAAGGCTCTGCGATGAACAAGACTCAAGCTTTAAGTTTGCTGGTAGAACAGGCACTCCGTGGTGATCTCGTTTTTTCCGCCAGCGTTGCCACTTCACTTCGGGTACAGGAAGCAATCAATGTCGAAGATTGTTCACTCGATACTGCCAGTAAAATTATTCTGAATGAACCTTTGCTGGCGGCGAAAGTCGTGGCCGTTGCAAACAGCGCCGCTTATAAGCGCTCGACGAGTGAAGTAGCAAATGTGCGCTCAGCAATCGCACGGCTCGGTTTCAAAACTTTACGCGCACTGGTCGCTTCGCTCGTGGTACGACAAATTGCAGGTGCGAGCAAAAATCCTGTGATTCGTGCCAAAATCAATCAGCTGTGGGAACACTCCGCGCAGGTTGCTGCCTTAGCCCAGATTTTGGCGCGCCGTGTCACCAAGTTAGACCCTGATACGGCAATGTTCGCTGGTATCGTGCACGAAGTGGGTGGTTTTTATTTACTCTCGCGAGCAGAAGAATTTCCTTGTCTACTTGAACCTGACGATCTTTCTGGTGCTGAAGATGATGAGAGTTTTGATGCCTTGAGCGAAGCGGGCACAGAAGAACAATCACAAGAATCTATCATTGGCAGAGCCGTATTAAAGGATCTACATCTTCCTATTGAAGTCAACGACGCGCTCGAAGGACTTTGGTATGGACTACGTGCCATGCCGCCAGAAAATCTAGGAGATACCCTATTACTTGCCAACGAATTAGCGCGCACCGTTTCCCCGTTAGATACACGTACCGACAATGAAAGTAATCGCTGCGAATCAGACATCAATTTCGTCGTCGGAGAAGGCAGTCTGCAAGCTATACTCGAAGAATCAGAAGACGAAGTTAGGACCTTGTCGGCTGCGTTGATTGTTTAAAAAAAGGCAGCAGACAAAGTCGCAGGAGGCTTGGGACTTCTAGCTCCAAGTCCCGTATTGTTTTACACCTGACCGACCGCAAGCTTAATTTGCTGCAAAGACATGGGGTCTTCAATCGTCGTCAAATCTCCCGCATCGCGCCCTTCGCAGACCGCTTGAATCGAGCGGCGCAATAGCTTACCGGAGCGTGTCTTAGGCAACATGGCCACAAAATACACACGCGAAGGTCGTGCCACAGCACCCAATTGTTTATCCACGACCGCCATCACCTCGGCTTCCAGTGCCTTTGCCAATTCCGGCGTTGCTGCGCGTTCTGGATTTTTAATGATCGCAAACGCAACCGCAGCCTGCCCCTTCAATTTATCTTCAATACCGACCACCGCGACTTCAGAAATCTGTGGATGACTAGAGATGCTCTCTTCAATTTCACGTGTGCCTAAACGGTGACCCGCGACATTGATCACATCATCTGTACGTCCCAAGATAAAGTAGTAACCATCTTCATCGCGGATTCCCCAGTCGAAAGTCGAATACATCTGCTCATGCGCGAAGTTAGACCAATACGTCTGCACGAAGCGTTGATCATCGCCATACACAGTTTGTAAGCAGCCCGGTGGCAACGGGCCTTTGATGGCGACTACACCTTTCTCATTCGGACCACAGATTGCACCTGTGCCTTCGTTGATAATCGTCACGTTATAGCCGTACATGGCGATGCCTGGACTGCCAAGACGGGTATCTTTGTGCTCAACACCACGCGCCACTGACAAGATAGGCCAGCCCGTTTCAGTTTGCCAGTAGTTGTCGATAATCGGCACGCCCAATTCTGTCGCGATCCAATTCGAGGTAGTTTCATCGAGTGGTTCACCCGCTAAGTACAAAGCCTTGAGAGAGGAAATATCGTATTTCTTCATCAGCTCAACGGGATGTTTCTTCAACACGCGCACTGCCGTTGGTGCCGAGAACATGCGCGTGACTTTGTATTTCTCAACGATGCTCCACCATACACCCGCATCGGGGCGAATTGGTGTGCCTTCGTACATGATCGTCGCCATGCCAGCGATCAAGGGACCATATACGATGTAAGAATGGCCGACTACCCAACCGATATCCGAAGTCGCGAAATAAGTTTCACCTGCATTGCCGCAGAAAATATTCTTCATCGATGATGCCAAAGCCACAGCGTAACCACCGACATCACGCTGAACACCTTTGGGTTTACCTGTAGTGCCTGAGGTATAGAGCACATAAGACATTTCATTTGACTCTAACCAAGTCACGGGCACTTGCGCGTTCATGTGTTGTTCACGCAATGCTGCGTAATCGACATCACGGCCAGCAACGAGATTCATCACATCCAGACCGCGATTCACTAGCAGTACGTTCGTGGGTTTATGCTCGGCTAATTGAATTGCTTCATCGAGCAAAGGCTTGTAAGGCACCGCCTTACCGCCACGCATCCCGGCGTCGGCAGACACCACCAATACGGGTTTA
>CALKVB010000171.1 GCA_937996605.1 uncultured Oxalobacteraceae bacterium
GAATCGGGGTATGTATCCTGATGTCGAAACATTGTTCATGACGCCATCCGAGCAATATATGTTTATTTCCGCCACTATCGTACGCGAAATTGCTTCGCTCGGAGGCAACGCGGATGCGTTTGTTCATCCTTTGGTAGCGCAAAAATTGCGCGAAAAAATACACAACCATTAAGAGCATTTTTATGGCATTAATTATCACCGACGAATGTATCAATTGCGATGTGTGCGAACCCGAATGCCCCAATAATGCAATTTCTCAAGGCGAAGAGATTTATGTCATTGATCCTAACCTCTGTACACAGTGTGTCGGCCATTACGATGAGCCGCAATGCCAACAGGTTTGTCCTGTGAGCTGTATTCCATTCAATCCTGCTTGGCGCGAAACCAAAGAGCAGTTGATGGAAAAGTATTTGCGCCTACAAGCTGAAGCAAAGAAGTAAGCTGCTGATTTAATCTTCGGGCGAATCAATCACGCGATTTCGCCCTTGCTCCTTGGCTTGATACAAAGCTTCATCAGCACGTTGCAAGAGTGCCTTTGCTGCGCTTTCAATTTCGCCTGAGTTATGATCATCTGACAGGGTCGCGATACCAATTGAGAGCGTTACCTCGCACAGACCTGTCATTGTTAGTAAGAAGGGCTGATTGGCGATACTTTTGCGTATCCGTTCTGCCACGTGTTTCGCGTCTTCGTGATTGGTGTTCACCAAGAGCACTACGAACTCTTCACCGCCAAATCGTCCTAAGGTATCGCTCAAACGTAATTCGGCTTTGATACGTTTTGCAGCTTCTTTCAGGACTTCGTCACCACCTTGGTGGCCATGAATATCGTTAATTTTCTTGAAGTAATCGATATCCAAATACATGCATGAGATGCCGTAGTGCTGACGTCGTGCGCGACCAATTTCTTCGAGCATACGTTGTTCAACGTAACGTCGGTTACTGACATTGGTCAAAGCATCGGTCAAGCCGATCTGCGTTAAGCGTTCGCTATTGATGACATTTTCTAGGCAGATTGCAATGATGGAACCAAGGCGTTCGATAAAATCAGTGCCCATATCACTAGCAAAACGATCGGGATGATCGCTTCCTAAGTTTAAGCTGCCTAGTAATTTGCTTTGACGAATTAAGGGGATGATTGCGACGCTATTGGGTTGATCTGGGTAAGGATCAAACCAGCGTTGATGTTCTTTGGTTTCGTACGGGCCGACCAGCGCTTTGCGCAGCGGTTTGCCATATTGTTGCAGCTCGGTTTCGCTCTCGGCAAATAACAGGTAAGGAAATTCACTACTGTCTATTTTTAAATCCGCTAGCATTTCCTTGAGATTATGTTGCGAATTGAGAAGGCATAGAGTGACTTGGTCAAGCTCGCAGATATCAGCGAGTGTCACGAAGATGTGGCGTATTAATTCGCGAAAACTTTGGGATCCGATCAATTGCAAATCGAGCGTCTGGTGCCGTTGCATGATTTCTTGATTTTGTCTTGCTTCAGCGATCAGATCGTTCAATTGCGCTTTGACTAGCAGCAATTCGTTATGGATAGCGGAAGCTGTGGCTGGTGTATCTTTGTTGGTCAGTAGCTTATCCATAGAATCTCTTGAAAAGTGTGAGAGATTTTTGTCTCAGTTGATCTGCACCGAAACCGCATGCATTGATAGTGATTAAAAACGATTCTTGGCGATAATGCCACAACTGTTTAGTTGTGTGTATCTTTACAACGAATTTAACAATTGCGACACTACAAACATCCGAATCTTCTGAATTTGATGGTCGATATCAATGACGAGATAAAAAAAATCCCCGACTTAAGTCGAGGATTTTGAATGTTGATGTACTGAGCTTACTTTTAGACGTTAAACAAGAAATTGAGCACGTCACCGTCTTTCACCACATATTCTTTACCTTCAGCGCGCATCTTGCCTGCTTCTTTGGCGCCTGCTTCACCTTTGTGAGCGATGTAGTCTTCAAAGGCAATCGTTTGTGCGCGAATGAAGCCGCGTTCGAAATCTGTGTGGATGACGCCCGCTGCTTGCGGTGCCGTGTCGCCAATGTGAATAGTCCAAGCACGGACTTCTTTGACGCCTGCAGTGAAGTAGGTTTGCAAACCTAAGAGCTTATAAGCAGCGCGAATCAAACGATCGAGGCCTGGTTCTTCCATGCCCATGTCTGCCAAGAAAGCTGCTTTGTCTTCGTCTTCGAGATCGGCGATTTCAGATTCGATGGCTGCGCAAATTGCGACGATAGGTGCGTTTTGTTTAGCCGCGAATTCGGTCAACTGGTCTAGCAAAGGATTGTTTGTGAATCCATTGTCAGAAACGTTTGCCACGTACATCGCTGGCTTTGCCGTGATCAAACACATAGGCTTAATCAAAGCCATTTCTTCTTTGTCTAAACCCATGGCGCGAATAGGTTTCGCGTCATTTAAACCTGGCATGATTTTTTCAAGCAAGGTCACGAGTTTCATCGCATCTTTATCGCCTGAACGTGCTTTCTTGTTTTCACGATGAATCGCTTTTTCGACGGAGCCCATGTCGGCCAAACACAATTCAGTTTGAATGACCTCGATATCGTCGAGTGGGCTGACTTTGCCGGCGACATGAATCACGTTGTCGTCTTCGAAGCAGCGAACGACGTTGACAATCGCATCGGTTTCGCGGATGTGCGCCAAGAATTGATTACCTAAGCCTTCGCCTTTTGATGCGCCTGCTACCAAACCAGCGATATCGACGAATTCAACGATGGCATTTTGAATGCGCTCAGGTTTGACGATTTCAGACAATTGTTTCAAGCGTGGATCTGGAACCTCAACCACGCCTACGTTTGGCTCAATTGTGCAGAATGGATAATTTTCGGCAGGAATGCCTGCCTTAGTCAGTGCGTTGAACAGAGTTGATTTGCCGACGTTAGGAAGGCCGACGATGCCGCATTGGAGACTCATGATGTACTTTGCTTAAAAATTTTGGGCAAGACGCACACGAGGGCGACTTGTTCAAAGAGAAATATTAGGGGAATTAATCCGCCATTTTACACTATGCACTATGCATCCCAAAACTTTGCGACTGAAGGCGAGTTTTAAGGGGTTTCCGCTTGAAAATGATAAGCGATGCGGCTGCTTGATAAGCGATGCAAGAAAATACACAAAAAGAAAGCTGCAACCGTGAGGCCCAATACTAAGCCTATCCAGAATCCACTCGCCTCCATCGGTTTTGCCGGGTGCCATGGCATCCAATCAGGTGCTAATCCGAGAGCACAACCAACTGGTAGTGCAACCCCGTAAAACGCTAAGATGTGGATCATCATCGGTACGCGGGTCATTTTGTAACCGCGTAAAGCGCAAGAGAGTGTAACTTGGGCGGCGTCTGAAAGTTGGAAAATGGCTGCCAACAAGAGGAGGTTGGCTGCGACTTCTTGTACCGCCGGATCGGAGGTGTATGCGGCAGCGACTTGATAACGCAGCAGGGTCATAAAAGTCGCTGAGAAAACAGCAAAAACTAAGGATACTGCTACACCTACCCACGATACGAAACGCGCATGAACCACATCACCTTCGCCCAAGGTCTGGCTTACCCTCGTCGTCAGGCCGATTCCCAAACTCATCGGCACCATGAAAATTAAAGATGAAAAATTCAAGGCAATTTGATTGGCGGAAATTGCTACGACACCGAAACGGGCTACCAGCAAACCGACCGCGCAAAAAGCGGAAACTTCGGCGAAATAAGTAACTCCGATTGGTAAACCAATCTTGAGCATAGAGCGAATCTCGGACCACTTAGGGCCTTCACGATGCGTGAAAGGAAAGGTTTGTTGATACACGGGGGCATGGTGAGTCCACCACAACATTGATCCTAACATCAGCCACATACCTATCCCAGTCGCCAAGGCGCAACCAGTGGAGCCCAACTGCGGTAGACCAAATTGGCCGTAGATAAACAGCCAGTTGACGACGATATTGAAGATCAAGCCAATAATCGCGATCACCATCACTGGTTTTGTTTGATTCAAACTGGTGGTATAGCTGTAGAGCGCACGATACATCGCGAAAGCGGGCATGCCTATGCTGATTACATGAACGAATTGACTTGCTTTCGCATTGACTGCGGCTTCAAGTTGAAGATAGTCGAACACTAAAGTCGATAGATTAAGTAAGACACAGGCGATGATGCCAACCCCGAATGCCATCCACATTGACTGTCGCATAATGTGTGGAATCTTATCGAAGGCGGCGGCACCTACTTCATGGGCGACGACGGCATTGATGGCAATCATAATGCCCATCACGGTGACCAAAATGATGGACCACAAAGAAGCGCCAAGTGCGACCGCCGCTAGATCCTGCGAACTGAGATGTCCCGTCATGGCGACGTCCGCAACGGACATGCCAACAGTGGCTAGTTGTCCAATCAGAACGGGCCAGGCGATCTGCCACAGCTTGGCAACTTCGCTACGTATTTTGGTCTTCATTGTTGTGTGGCAAGTTTTATATTTGTTGCGAGGCATCTTACCCGAAGTCCTGATTTTGTTGGTTGTTCGCTCGTGACGAATGATGCTGAAAATACTTGACTTGGTCGAAATTTGATTCTGCTATGATGGCGAGTTACGTGGTGGACAGGGTAACGCAGCGGTCTTGTACCTTGTACTATTTGTATGGCACGCGTAGTGAAATAGGCGCCGACAAATCGCGAAACAATAAAGAAACATTAAAGAAACAATCGAGAAGAGAATGAATCCAGTTATTTATCAAAGTCGCCAGTGGTTAAAACTATTGTGGATTTTCCTACCTGTGTTAACGCTGGGCATGGTGTTGTTCGATATGCGTGGGCAAGATATTTCCCTCTTGCCTCGTGCGATTGCAATATTAATGTTGGTGAACGCAATTATTCTGTCGTTGTTCGGGCATCTGCAAATCAAGCTTGATCGCGAAGTTTTGCAATGGCAGTTTGGTTTTTTGGGTTGGCCTAAATGGACGCTAAGAGTGCACGATATTCGGCATGTTGAGGTATGTGAGACCACGTGGTATGAAGGCAAGGGGATACGCTTCACACGTGAAGGCATGTTGTATAACGCCGATGGACGTGGCGCAGTGCGCATTATCAAAAACGATGGCAGCCGTTTGCGTCTTGGTTCCGCAGAACCAGAGGTGTTATGCGCGCGAATTAAAGAGGCACTGGCACAGCGCATTTTGTAATCGATAAATAAGTAGAACGATAAGGATTCATTTTGAGGCTCGGTGCGATCGCTAGCGCTCAGGATAGGGTTTGATAATGCAGACTTCACGTGCAGTGTACGATGACCGTATGCACAAGGTGCTAGCCTATATCGACGCTCATCTTGATAGCACCTTAGATCTAAGTGAACTAGCCAGCCTTGCGCATTTTTCCGATTTTCATTTTCATCGTTTGTTTGCGGCTTGGACAGGCGAACGACTTGGTGACTACGTTCGTCGTCGACGACTTGAAGTAGCTGCATTTAAATTAGCATCTCAACCTAATACAGCTGTGTTGAATATTGCTTTAGCGGTTGGTTTTGGCTCCGCAGAAGCATTTGCACGTGCATTCAAGTTACGGTTTGGGATGACACCAAGTGAATGGCGTCTTAGTCGCCAAACTAAGTTTTCGCCAAATAGCAAGATAGATCAGGTCTTGAGCAATTTCGATCAGGCTACGCAAAATTTTTCGACGCATACTGTGAACCTTGCAAAACAATGGCGGGACAGCGGAATGCAGGTCAAGCTAGAAGAATGTGATCCGGTATCGATTGCTTATCTCCGGCATATTGGTCCGTACGGGGCGCCGATAGCGCAATTTTGGCGTGAGACGGTAGCGCCTTGGCTGATAGCAAATCAACTTACTCAAGTCACCAGATTTGGTATCACCCACGACGAGCCTAGTATTACAAATGAACAGTTGTGTCGCTATGACGCGGCAGTCGCATGTAGCGAAGAGCAAACACTTTTGGGTAATGCTCAGCGTACCAGACTTGCTGGCGGTTTGTATGCGGTTATGCCGTTTGAAGGAAACAATGCGCAGATAGTGCAAGCATGGACTGCTTTACTCCGAGATTGGCTGCCCGCCAGTGGAATGCAGATGGATGCCAGACCGGCTTTTGAACGTTATCGCCCCAGCGCGAAGTTCGATCCTGTTACTGGCATTTTTGATTGTGATATTTGTATTCCAGTTGCGCCTCTGTTCTGAAGGCCTAGCTGTCCCTTAGTCTACGTGTAAAAAATCTAGAAAGGATTTCTGCGATGTACCAACATCTCATCGGAGCAAGTAAATTTGTGATCTTGCTTGCCGCTTTTTTATTAGGTTCCGTTGTCTATGCGACAGAACTTTATCCAGTGGGGCTAAAGCAACTTAACTATGTTGATAGTGAGCGTAGTAATTGGCAAGGAAATGGTCCGCGTCCGCTGTCGGGTTTATTGTGGTATCCGGCTAAAAAGGGTTCTAAAGTTGAGGACTTGGACATAGCGATCTTCAAAGTCGGCAAATTCGCGATTAAGGCAGCTATGAGTGAGGATGTCGCCAAGATGCCTTTAATTGTTATCTCGCATGGTACGGGTGGCAGTGCTGCAACCATGTCTTGGCTCGCAAGTACCTTGTCGTCTGAAGCTTATCTGGTGGCCGCAGTCAATCATCATGGCAATACCGCCGTCGAGGAAGAGAAAAGAGCAGAGGGCTTTCTAGCATGGTGGGAAAGGCCGCGTGATATCTCAGTGCTGATTGATCGCTTGTTGCAAGATCCAGAAATTGGACCAAGAATCGATACGCACAGAATTGGTGTTGCCGGTTTTTCTTTGGGCGGTTACACCGCAATTGCGCTGGGTGGCGCCAAGCTGAATTTTCGAAATTGGGTGAATATGTGTAAATCTGAAGAAGGAAAGACACAGTGTCAACTGCCGCCTGAAGCTACATTTTCACGTCAGGATGCACTAAACCTACTGGAGAAACCTGGACCCTTTCAAACAATATTGGCGAAGTCTGATGATTCCTATCGCGACCCTAGAATTTCTGCGGTGTTTCTGACTGCTCCAGTATTGGCATCGTATATGCAGCCAGAAAGTTTGTCCTCGATCCGCGTGCCAGTGCGTATCGTGGTCGGTGATGCAGACGATCAGGCACCCTTAGAGCGTAATACGCGTGTTTTTGCGCAGCAGATTCCCAATGCAAATTATCAAGTGTTGAGTAAAGTTGGTCACTACAGCTTTTTGCCTGTGTGCTCGATGACCGGAAAGATCGCTGCGAAACTCTACTGCAATGATCACGCCGATGTCGATCGTGCCAATATTCATGCCCTTGTTGGGCAACAAGCACTTGATTTTTTCAAGCGGGAACTGCATTGAGAAAATGAATCTAGAAGTTCCCCGAGCTGAATTCGAAAAAAGCTTGTGGGGGCTTTTGAATCGATTATTTCGCCGTATGCAATTGCGTCATGGCTTCAGCAAACTGGCCTTGCACAAGTTTGGGAATCACTTCAAGTCCGCGTGCGATTGATTCATCGATCAGCGGCTGCTCTTCCTTACGTGGACGATGTAAGACGAAGTCAGCCACGCCTTGCTGTAGATTGAGTGTACGCGGATGACCGATACCGATGCGCATGCGCCAATAGTCTTGGGTGCCTAGTGCAGCGGTGATATCCTTCAATCCATTGTGTCCACCGCTAGAGCCGCCTTTCTTGAGCTTGGCTAAGCCTGGCGCGATATCTAACTCATCGTGCACCACTAAAACTTGCTCAGGTGCGATTTTGTAGAAACGACAGATCGCGCCGACTGATTGACCAGAGCGGTTCATGAAGGTTTGCGGTTGCAGCAGCCAAACTTCTTCACCTGCAATGCGGGTTTTGGCGACCAGCGCATTAAAATTTTTGTCACGTTGCAGCCCCATGGTGGCGAGTTGATCGACCAACCAAAAGCCAGCGTTGTGACGGGTTTGTTCATATTCAGCCCCAGGGTTGCCGAGGCCAACGATTAATCGGATGCTCATACTGTTTTTATATTGTGGGCTGGCGAAACTAGGTTCAACTTGGACAGGCTCGCCAGCGTTCTTTTGTTCGTCAATTCACTCTTTTACTTTTTCTTTAGTAAAGGCAGCAGGTAATGACCAGTCACACTCGCTTCATTGGCTGCCACTTGTTCTGGCGTACCGCTGGCGATAATGCGACCACCACCTGCACCACCTTCAGGACCCATGTCTACAATCCAGTCCGCGGTTTTGATGACATCCAGATTATGTTCGATGATTACGACGGTATTTCCTTGGTCACGCAAACGATGAATCACTTTGAGTAGCAAAGCGATGTCGTGGAAGTGCAAGCCCGTTGTGGGTTCATCCAGGATGTACAGCGTCCGGCCCGTATCACGTTTGGACAATTCCAAGGCCAGCTTGACGCGCTGCGCTTCACCGCCCGATAGGGTCGTGGCGCTTTGACCCAAGCGGATATAGCCCAAGCCCACATCCATCAAAGTTTGCAGCTTGCGCGCAATGGACGGCACCGCGCTGAAGAA
>CALKVB010000172.1 GCA_937996605.1 uncultured Oxalobacteraceae bacterium
CTTTGGATGAAACGGGTCTAACAGCCAGCACTCACAAATGCGCTGCCAAAAAACTGCACCAAGAATCCTTTCCGCTCATTACCTGGTGTCGTGCGCCGATGTCGTCAGAACTTGAAAGCAGTACGGTAGCTAGTTCAAGCAATCTCATCTCACCGGCCTTAATTCTGCAAGCCGACCGCACGCATGTGTTGGTGGTGGAGCAAACCGACAGCGCCCCACGAACCATCACGCTAGAGCAATTTCAATTACGCTATACCGGCCAAATCACCCGTGTTATTCCAAAAATAGATTCCGGTATCGACGCCGACAGCGCAGAACAAGAACGCCAAGCGCGACGATTTGGCTTTAGTTGGTTTATCCCCGAACTCTTAAAACACAAAAAACTCTGGCAAGAAATCTTGCTGGCCTCTTTAGTGATTCAACTCATCGCACTAGCAACACCACTTTTCACCCAAGCCATCATCGACAAAGTCGTCGTCCATCGCACTCAAAGTACCTTAATTGTGATTGCCATTGGCATGTTGGTTTTTATGATTTTCTCCGGAGGTTTATCGTGGCTGCGACAATACTTAGTCCTGCACACTGGCAATCGGGTTGATGCGGTTCTAGGTTCTGCCGTATTTGAACGCCTGTTTAAACTTCCCCCACTGTACTTTCAGCATCGTTCCACTGGCGTGATCTCGGCTCGTATGCATGGCGTAGAAACCATACGAGAATTCATCGCCAGTGCTGCGGTGACGATCATTCTCGATCTGCCATTTCTATTGATCTTCGTGGCGATCATGTTCTATTACAGCGTGACCTTGACCTTGATCGTGTTAGCCATACTCGCCGTGATTGTAACGCTCAGCGCCATCGTCGCCCCGATGTTTCAAACCAAGTTACAACAACAATTTCAACTCGGCGCCCGCAATCAAGCTTTTATGACCGAATACATCGTCGGCTTAGAAACGGTCAAATCACTGCAACTAGAACCCCAATTGAATAGCAAATACAGCGGCTATTTAGCCAGTTATCTGCAAGCTGGTTTCGACACCAAACAACTCGCCAATACCTATAACACTGCCTCCAATCTGCTAGAGCAAATCATGACTTTGCTTATCCTCGCGATAGGTGCTTACACCGTCATGCATAGCACTGAATTCACGATAGGGATGCTGGTCGCCTTTCAAATGTTCTCAGGACGTTTATCACAACCCATGTTGCGCTTAGTCGGCTTATGGCAGCAGTTTCAACAAGCCCGTTTATCGGTGGATCGCCTGGGTGATTTGATGAATGCGCCGACAGAACCGTATTCCATGGTGCCAAGTCGTGACGGTAAAAAGAGTGGCGAAGTGCAGATAGAACAAATCGCCTTCAAATACGCCGAAGAATTACCCTTGGTCTATGACAATCTCAGCCTGACAGTAGAACCCGGTCAAACCATAGGCATCATGGGACCATCCGGTTGTGGCAAAAGTACGCTCGCCAAACTACTGCAAGGCTTCTACCAACCGACTGCGGGACGTATTCTGGTAGATGGCGTCGATATCCGCTATTTATCTGCCAACGAGTTACGCGCTCACTTTGGCGTGGTACCCCAAGAGACCACCTTATTCTCCGGCACCATTTACGACAATCTACAAATGGCCAGTCCAGACGCCAGTTTCGAGCAAATCGCTGCCGCCTGCAAAATGGCCGAGATCCACCAAACCATAGAAGCTCTCCCTAAAGGCTACCAAACCGAAATCGGTGAACGTGGTGCAGGCTTATCTGGCGGACAAAAACAACGCATCGCCATCGCCCGAGCATTACTCAAACGCCCCAGCATCTTAGTCTTTGACGAAGCCACCAGTGCTTTGGATACTCACACCGCAGAACACTTTGCGCAAACCATCAACAACCTGCGCGGCAAGGTCACCATGCTCTTTATTACGCACGGCTTACCCAAAGGTCTACATGTTGACGCCGTGTATCGACTAGGTGCAGAGGGAGCACAACGTGTTGCGTTAGCGCCCGCAGTGAGTAGTCATACCTAGAGCATGAATCTACTCAACGCATCGCCATAGTTATAGCTCAAACAAAGCAAAACGAAGCAAAACAAAGCAAAAAAATGAACCAAACAAATACCAACAACTCAGCACCAGAAACGCCAGCAATATCAAGCGCCCAAGTCATTCAACTACGCCCACCCACACGTTGGCACGACCCGCTACAACTTATTCAAAACAAACCCCCCAGCCAAACAGGTCGCATTGTCCTTTGGTCGGTATCGATACTGGTCTTTATCCTCATCATCTGGGCGGCCTTTGGCAAGCTCGACATCATTGTTAGTAGCGAAGGCAAATTAGTTCCCCAAACTTTAGTCAAAATCGTGCAACCCGCCGAGTCCGGCATCATTAAAGAACTCTTAGTCAATGAAGGTGACAGCGTCAAAGCAGGACAAGTCATTGCACGCTTAGATACCACCTTAGCCAACGCCGATCAAAGCAGCATCAGCAACGACCTGCGCGCTCAACAAATGCAAGTGCGCCGACTACAAGCTGAACTCAATGATCAAGCTATGCAAAGCAAAGCAGGAGACGACAATGCGCTCTTCAATCAAATCCATAACCAATATCTAGCCCACAGAAAAACCTTACGCGATAATCTCGATCAAGAATTATCCCTACTTCAAAAGGCCGAACACGAACGTAAAAGCGCGCTAGAAATTTTAAGCAAATACGAACAAATCCTACCTTCTCACAAAAAAACTGCTGACGCCTATACCGAGCTAGAAAAAGAAGGCATCGTCGCCAATTCGCAAAGCGCAGAAAAACAGCGTGCCGCCATAGAAACACAAAAGAATCTTGACGCCCAACAAGCTACAGTCGCAGCACTTAACGCGACCATCAACGCCCAACAAAAACGCCTCACCCAAATCAAGAGTACCTATCAATCCGAACTACAAAAAGAACTTGCCGACCTTCAACAAAAGATCGGACAACTCCAACCCACACTTGATAAGAGCAATTACAAACGAGGTTTGATGGAGCTCAAAGCCCCTCAAGACGGCACAATCAAAGATATCGCCACCACCACGGTTGGTGCAGTAGTACAACCCGGCAGTGTCGTCATGACGCTTGTTCCCAAAGGCGAACAACTGTATGCCGACGTCAGTATCAAAAACGAAGACATCGGCTTTGTGGAAGTTGGTCAAACAGTCCAAATCAAAGTCGCCACCTATCCGTTTCAACGCTTCGGGATGCTAAGCGGCAAACTCACCCATCTTAGTGCCGATGCGACTGAAGTTAACAAGCTCAATACTACAGCTAACAACTCCAATACCTCAGGCACAAATGAAAACACTGCTAGCACGAGCGCTACCTACAAGGCACGTATTCAATTGGATCAGCAGCGTTTGATCGACACACAAGGCAAGAAACATCAGCTCAATGCGGGGATGCAGATTGTGGCGGAGATCAATCAGGGAAGACGAAGTGTGCTGGAGTATTTGTTATCGCCTGTCCAGAAAACGGTGAATGAGGCTGGGCGGGAGCGTTGAAATATTCGGGTGCTATTCGCATTGACTGCGAGGAAGCCAAGCAAATGAAGATGCTCGAAAATAGCACGTACTGTTTTATTGTAAGGTAAAGATTTTTTAAGGTTTTGGGATATATGATGGTAAATTTAATAACTAAACTTTGTGTTCTCATGAAGGTTGCTACATTAGATTCAATGAAAAAAATAGGTTTCTGGTTAATTTTTTTTGTGATTTTTATATCTGTGATGTTTATTGTTTTTTCTGGTTTTGTTGCGTCAACCCCTTCAGATTTATCAAAAAATCTTGTCTTTATCGTTAACGCTCAGCTGAATAAGCAAGACCTGGAAAATAATTTTGGTGTTTCTGCGGTTCGAGATGTTGACTCAAAATGCGGAATTCTAAGTTGGTTTGGTTCTGAAAGCGATTGTACTTTGATTGAAATTCCAGATCAGACTGTTCGTAGTCCGTTGTTTGATAAAGTAGTCAAAGTAGCCCTTTTTCCTTGTGATTTTACGTATTCACTTTCAGAGCACGATCGAACCGAATTGGAAATTTACTTTAATTGTAAGAACAAAAAACCAAGATTCAGAGTGATATTTCAAGTAGTTGCATTGTCAAAATCAAGGCCTGAAATTGACGTAACGATTATTGAGCGAAAATTTATCAGATCAATTGAAGTAAAAAATTATTAAGGAAAATGAAATGCCAGATTCAAAAGTTGTAATAAATCAAATCAATAAGGGAACCGATGGATCTAAGTTTGGACACGTTTGGGTTGTTGTTACGGACTCTAAGGGCGTAGATCATTCTTACGGCTTTGGTCCAAATGATATCCTCGTCGATCTTCCTATTTTCGGAGAGATACTTGCTCCTTGGTCCGAAGGCAAGGTCGAAACTAAAGACAATACGTTACATCCTAATCCTGACTTCTCGAAAGAGTATTCAATTTCCGACGCTCAAGTCCAAAAAATTATTAATTTTGCCGAGAAAGTTAAAGCGAATCCGGGCCCCTATAATTTGGAGGGGATGAACAATTGTACGACTTTCGCGACTAAAGTGTTAGTGAATGCTGGCGTTGTGCCTAGTGGCGGAATGCTTCCCGCGATACCATCTATGATTCCAAATTGGGTGCGAGCAAAGGGTATTCAAAGTGGAAATATAAAACGTATCGCAAGCGGCCCGAGAGTGCTCAGAATACCTGCTGGTGGGATTGGAGGAATTGGTGGCGGATGGGGAGCTAGTGGTATGGGGGGCGGGGCTGGCAACGCTGGGTCTGCTGGTACACGTCCGCCGGTAAGGGATCCTCTGGCTATAGATTTAGATGGTGATGGAATTGAAACAACATCTTCGCGTGATGGAACGATAATATTGTTTGATCACAATAATGATGGTATCAAAACTGGTAGTGGTTGGATCAAACCTGATGATGGTTGGTTAGCAATCGACAAAAATGGGAATGGCACAATCGATTCAGGCAGGGAACTTTTGGGAGTAGATACACTAAAAAAGAACGGGGAATTTGCTCAGAATGGGTTTGATGCTTTGTCCGACTTGGATGCGAATGGTGATGGCAAAATTGATGCGGACGATACGGAATTTAAGAATTTGAGAGTATGGCGGGATCTAAATCAAGATGGGGTAAGTCAAACCGGAGAATTGAGCACGCTTGCTGAGATAGGAGTGTTTTCGATTAATGTTAGTTCGATTGGTGGTCGACTTGATCTTGGAAATGGAAATGTTCAAACAGCTACTGGAACTTTTACACGTACAAGTGGATCAGCTGGGCAGTTGAGTGAAACGACCTCAGCAGTTGCTAATTTAGACCTGCTAGTTGATACATTCTATAGAAAATTTGTCGACGCGATTCCACTTACTTCGCAAGCGGAATCGTTGCCTGATCTCTTTGGTTCTGGTCGTGTCCGGAATCTGCGTGAGTCAATAAGTTTATCGCCTCGATTAGGAGATTTTGTCCAAATTTATTCGAACGTCACAACTCGCAGTCTTCAGATCGATTACCTCGACCAATTTATTCAATTGTGGGCGGATACTTCTGATATGAAGTCTTATCGGCAACAAGCTCTTGATTTGTCAGAAAGCGGTGTCTCGTTAAGCTACCATTTGGCCACTTACCTTCCCGGCAATGCTGATTATGAGAGTTTTATGCGAAAACTCGGTGTTGTGGAACGATTTATGGGGTTTTCATACGGCGGGCCGACGGGGGAGGCTCGATTCGAACATCTTACACCTTCCTCTGGGGCACTGTCGGTTACTCTTACTGGGGCGCAAATTGCATCGATAGAGTTGGCATACGATCGTTTAAAGTCAGATATTTATGAATCATTGCTTCCCCAAACTAGAATGCGTGGTTATTTGGATATTATGGACTCGTCGATTATTGAGGGAGACTTCTCTAATGAAAAAATTGAGGGCCGTTTTTTAGCTGAGATAAATCAGAAAGGGCGAGAGGGTATTGTTGATCTACTTGAGTTTGTGAGTTCAGTTGGTTCAAAGTCATTATTGGAGATGGGGTGGGACGCCAAAATTTTTATCTTTAAGCAATTGATGAGCTTTTCGAGTTCTCAAGTGGAATCATTTTCCCAAGAGATGACTGAATGGACTTTCAAATTTAATGAAGTTACACAGTCCTCTACTCAATCTTCGAAACGAAATGATATTTTAATCAGGAACATATTAAGCGAATTAGTTCGAGGTGATGATGGCGACGACTTTATTCTTACAGGAAATGGTAATGATTCGCTTTTTGGAGAAAATGGTAACGATTTTCTTTGGGGGGGCTCTGGCGACGATATTATGAGTGGTGGAAGTGGAGATAATGTGTATGCATGGGGATTAGGAAGTGGGAAGGATAGAATCGAAAGTTATAACGAAACTGTCGATCATGTAGATAGATTATTAATTCTTGGATCTCTCGTAAGCACTGATCTTACGTTTAGGAGAATCGGCTCTGATTTGCAGATTTCTATCATAGGAAATAACGATTCGCTTCGAATCAAAAATGCATTCAACAATTTGGATGATTCGAATTGGAATTCGATGATTGGCGAGATCATGTTCTCCAATGGATCTTCAATGAACGCCAATGACATTCAGGCATTGTCTTTGATTGGAAACTCACAGAAGGATTATCTGCGAGGCTTCATCGGCAATGATGTTCTTAACGGATTTGATGGTGACGATCTGCTCGAAGGCGCTGCTGGCGATGATTTCCTGATCGGCGGTTTAGGCAACGATGTGTTGAAAGGTGAAACTGGAAATGATTTCTATCAATTTGAATTAAATTGGGGCGCAGATACAGTAATTGATCTTACCGGGAAATCCATCATCCGTTTCGGCGCGGGTATCGGGCGAGATAACTTATCTATTACACGAGAAGGTGACGATGTCACGATCACAGACGCCAGAAATAATAGTTCTATCTTTTTTACTGCTTATAGTCGGGCAGGTGATCAGGCGTATTTGAACTCGGAAATTCAATTCGACAATGGTGATAAATTGACCTTGCGTGATTTCCTTATCGCGAAACTAACCTGCACTAACGGTAATGACACGATTCGGGGAACGAGTCTTGACGACACGATTGTTGGCTTGCGTGGAAATGATACTTTAGTCGGCAATGTCGGTGATGATTTCTTGCAAGGTGATCCTGGCGATGATTTCCTCGATGGCGGTGAAGGCAATGACACGATGTTTGGCGGTAGTGGTAATGAGATCCTGTTAGGTGGATCAGGTAACGACACTTATCGCTTTGGTCGCAATCAAGGAAGTGATTTTGTGATTGATCGAACCGCAGGAGTAGGTGTCGGAGGTGAAGATAAAATCGTGTTGGATGCCGATGTCTTGCCAGTGAACGTCAGTTTGTATCGCACGTCTAGTGTGAACTCTGCCTACTATAACGCCAATAATGTCGATGACTTGATTCTCGTGATCGATGGTTCTAACGAACAACTATGTATTGCCGATTATTTTTCTACTACCGAAGATATGGCGGTCGAATCTATTGTGTTCGGCAATGGTGTTGTGTGGACTAAAGCAGATATCCTGACTAAATTGATTAATCAATCTGGTACGTTGTCCAATTTCACTGCTACAACCGGCGACGATACGTTTACGGTTGATCATTCACTCGATCAAGTGTCTGGAGAAAGAGGCGGGCATGATCGCATCGAGAGTTCAGTTTCTTACGAGTTGCCCAATAATTTGGTTGCAGACATTGAGTTGTCGGGTGTGCTCAATCTCAACGCAGCTAGTTGGGGAAGTGGAGCCATTACGGGGAATAGTGGCGATAATATTCTACGCAAAAATGGTCTGGGAAATTTTTATTATGATCACGCGACCCTGACTGGTGGTAAAGGCAATGATCTCTATTTCGCTCGTGGATTTATGGATCGTAATGGTGCTAAATTAGACGAGATTAATGCTGACAAAATAATTGATACCGTCATTGAAAATGCCAATGAGGGTTATGACACCATCACCACAACGGCCTATAACGCGACCTTACCCGCCAATGTTGAAAAACTGGTGGTCAGTGGCGAAGGTATGTATGCATGGTATTTTCCGACCAGCACGTATATCGTGAATCATTTCAATGGTAACGAACTGGATAACGTGATTGATGCTTCTGGTATTTCAAGTGGCAATCCGATCATTGACGGCGGCCTAGGCAAAGATACGATGATAGGCGGTGGTGGCGACGATACCTTTATCGTCGATAACGTGGATGATCTTGTCATTGAGACCTTGTTAACGAATCGACCTGATTCATTGAGTGCGTCTAAGGGAGATACGATTGAATCCAGCGTGAGTTATACACTTCCCGCAAATGTAGAAAACCTGAGCTTGACTGGCGCAAGCGCGATTAATGGCATAGGTAATGAATTGAGTAATCGCTTAGATGGCAGCAAAAATTCTGCGATCAATCATTTAAGCGGAGGTCTGGGTGACGATACCTATATTGTTGACGTGAATGATGTCATCCATGAGAA
>CALKVB010000173.1 GCA_937996605.1 uncultured Oxalobacteraceae bacterium
CGATGCTTGGGCTGCGACCCATATTCAAGAAGGGCATGGGCATGATGTGGATCAAGCTTGTCGTGACTTGGTCAAGCAATTAGGTTCCGCTGATTGGTTACAATACGCGGTAGGCGGCACAGCCTATGGTGGTAAGGTAGATGTCATCGATACGCGTTCTATTTGTATTTTGCGCGAAACCTTGGCACGTTATTCAGGTCTTGCTGATTTTGCTTTCGCCATGCAAGGCTTAGGTAGCGGTGCCATTAGTTTATTTGGAAGTGAGGCGCAAAAACAAGCCTACTTGCCTAAAGTTGCTGCAGGTGAAAAGATTGCCGCATTTGCGCTTTCTGAACCGCAGGCCGGTTCTGATGTGGCAGCCATGCAGTGTGCTGCGCATTTGGTCCATGACAATGCCGGTGATTATTATGTACTTGAAGGCGAAAAAACTTGGATCTCAAACGGCGGTATCGCTGATTTTTACGTAGTTTTTGTGCGTACCGGTGAGGCACCAGGTGCAAGAGGTATTAGTGCATTTATTGTCAATGCGGATACACCAGGTTTTGAAATCGCAGAGCGTATTGATGTGATTGCACCCCATCCTTTGGCACGTTTGCGGTTTAACCAATGCCGTATTCCTGTCTCTCAACGCATTGGCGATGCCGGGCAGGGCTTCAAAGTGGCGATGGCGACACTGGACGTGTTTCGTACTTCGGTTGCAGCGGCAGCACTGGGCTTTGCCCGCCGCGCATTAGATGAAGCCTTGGCGCGAGCCACTAGTCGTCAAATGTTTGGCCAGACCTTGGCTGACTTTCAATTGACACAAGCTAAATTGGCGCAAATGGCGACTACCATCGATAGCGCAGCCCTGTTGGTGTATCGCGCTGCGTGGCAGCGAGACCAAGGTCAGAAAGTGACCAAAGAAGCCGCTATGGCAAAGATGCAGGCGACAGAGGGCGCACAGCAGGTGATTGATGCGGCCGTTCAAATGTTCGGTGGCATGGGTGTGATGAGTGAGGTCCCTGTGGAACGACTATATCGGGAGATCCGTGCCTTGCGTATCTACGAAGGAGCGACCGAAGTGCAACAATTGATCATCGCCCGTGAGCTGCTGAAAGAATACAAGGATGCCAAGCATGGCTGAGGTATTTCGGGCTCCGATACAGATTCGTTTTGCCCATTGTGATCCTGCGGGTATTGTGTTTTATCCGCGCTATTTTGAGTTGATCAATGGTGTGGTAGAAGATTGGTGTGCGCAAGGTTTGGGCATGAGTTTTCATGAAATGCATGTGGTCAAAGACATAGGCTTACCGACAGTGCACATCGAAACCGATTTCGTCAAAACCAGCATCTTGGGCGACCAACTGATCGCCGAATTGCGGGTGCTTAAATTGGGCCGTGCTTCAGTCACCGTTGAAATTAAAATGCTAGGTGCTGAGCAAGATTTGCGATTGCGAGCTCAATTGGTTTTGGTGATGGCGCATGTCGAACAAAGAAAGGCGATTGCTTTTCCAGATATCTTAAGAGATCAGATGCAAAAGTATTTGGCGGCATAGCGTGCCAGAACAGACAAAGATAAATTGAATTGTTAGAACTAGAAGGAAATGAGTATGGATTTTTTGCAACCACCAGGCTGGGTTAGACCACGCGGATACTCTAATGGTATCGCAGCGCGCGGACGCACCGTTTGTGTCAGCGGCATGATAGGTTGGGACTCACAGGGCGTATTTCATACCGATGATTTTGCGGGGCAGACGCGTCAGGCTTTACAAAATATCGTCGAGGTGCTGGCCGAAGCAGGTGCGAAACCTGAACACATTGTACGGATGACTTGGTATGTCACTGATAAAAAAGAATATGTAGCTGCTTACAAAGAGATTGGTTTAGCTTACCGCGAACTTATCGGTAAACATTACCCAACAATGACAGCAGTTCAAGTCATGGCCTTGATTGAAGATAGGGCAAAAGTAGAAATTGAAGTGACGGCGATTGTGCCAGATGCTTAAACCCTCGCTCTGTTCAATACAGAGCGTGAGGGTTTGCTTTTTAAGTGGTTAGCTTAGGGGTAACTTGCTGGCCACATCACGTATCACCTCCAGCATATAATCAATCGATGCTTCACTTTTACGATGATTGATGATGCAGGCGCGAAGAACAAACTTTCCTTTAAGTTTGGTACCCGTAATGAAGATGCGTCCATCGGCCTCTAGTGCGGGAATTAAGGCTTGATTGAGTGCTGCGATTGCAGCCTCATCTCTTTCCGCAGTGTTGCCGCAATACCGGAAGCAAGCAATCGCCAGATCGCTCTGGGACAGTAGTTCGAAGTCGCTTGAATGTTGAATTTGCTGTTCTAGATAGCGAGTTAAGGCCAAATCTTTACGCATCATCGCTTGGATCTGTTTGAAACCATAGGCTTTGAGTGACATCCATACTTTGAAGGCTTTAGCGTTCCGTGAAAGTTGGAAGTAGTGTTCATTAAACTCCAAGCGTTGGTTGCTAGCTTCCAGTGAAGTGTCGAGATAATCGGCTTGTTTGAAATACGATTCTCTCAAAGCGCCCCAACTGCGCACCAAAGTGCAGCCAATTTCAAACGGTTGGTATAACCATTTGTGAAAATCAAGAGCGATCGAATCTGCTAATTCGATACCTGCATATAGGTGTTTCATTTCATCGAGCGAAGCGATCAAACCACCGTAGGCACCATCGACATGGAACCACATTTTGTGTTGCTGTGCGATGCTGGATAGCGCTTGCAAATCGTCGATTGCTCCTGTGTTGACGGTTCCTGCGTTACCAACGATACAGAAGGGCGTGAAGCCAGCGGCGATGTCGGCCTGTATTTGTTGTTCTAAGGCGAGGAGATCCATTTTGAAATCTGACGTTGCCGGAATGCGTCGTAATTGATCTGAACCAATACCCAATAGTGCAACGCTTTTGTCGGTGCTGTTGTGGGTCTCACTGCTGCAGTACACGGTGAATGGTTTGCATCCAAACAAACCTCTTTGATTGACTTTGTGTTCGCGAAAGAAAATATTACG
>CALKVB010000174.1 GCA_937996605.1 uncultured Oxalobacteraceae bacterium
ATGGAAAAAAACGGTAAAGAACTGATTGATGGCGAGACTTGGGCTTGGGGTTTTTGGGAAGGCATGCAATTACGTGCTGAAGCTTGGGAAGCCGCTTGGGAATCAACGATTGCAGATCACCTTCGCCCAATATACTTGCTGGGCGCAGAGGAGATCGAGGAAGAAGAACTCAAACTCGTTGATACACCTGAGAAGTGCCACGAACTGGCGTTACAATTGGAAGCATCGATTCCCGAAATTCGCCGGTTCTGGGCGCCACTCCGAAAATCTGGCGTGACCACTGTGAAGCGTGACGCCCCCAAAGTCGGTCGCAATGATCCTTGCCCATGTGGCAGCGGCAAGAAGTTCAAAGTCTGCTGTGGTGCGGAACCGACTTTGCATTAACGCTCTCGCGGCATTACACATAAGACACTGGTCAGGCAGAGTCGATAGCTCAAAAATTGTTTTGAGTTTTTACTCTATAGAAAAATAAGGTTTTACTGTTAAGCTAAAGATCGGATCGCATTTTCCAATAAAGAAGTCGCTTTAATCGGCCCACATCGCACCCGAAAATCTAAACAATAAACACGGAGAAAACAATGAGCATTCAAGAGCAATTTGCACAAGCACAAGCCGATTCAAAAAATCTACCAGAGCGTCCTGACAATATGACCTTGCTGAAGATTTATGCTTTATTCAAACAAGGAAGCAGTGGTGATGCCAATGGCGAACGTCCAGGCATGACTGATTTCGTTGCTCGCGCAAAATTTGATGCATGGGCCGAATTGAAAGGCACTTCGCAAGAAGCAGCGATGCAACAATACATAGACTTAATTGAAGATTTGAAGAACGCGGGATAATCTTTCAGCAATTCTCGAATTTGCTCACCAACAAAAGCGCCATCACACCGGACGGCGCTTTTTTTATTTTTCCAATCGCCGACGAGCCAATACCTCCTTATTTAATAAGTTTGGCGGTACCCGCCCTTCTAGCGCTGCGACTAAATTTTCAGCAGCTTTATGCGCCATTGCTAAACGCGTTCGATGTGATGCGCTGGCGATGTGGGGTGTCAAAACTACGTTATGCAAACCTAAAAATCCACGGTTAAAGCGTGGTTCATTTTCAAAAACATCGAGTCCAGCTGCAGCGATTCTATTTCCCTGCAAAGCCTCAATCAAAGCCGCATCATCAACAATACCTCCTCTCGCAATATTAACCAAGGTCGCCGTTGACTTCATCCATGCGAGCTCTCTAACACCAATTAGATGGTGAGTATCCGCTGAAAACGGAACGACGATAATGAGATGGTCTGCATTCCTTAAAAGCGCCTCTTTTTCGACATAAGTCGCACCGCCGGCCTCTACCTCTAGGTGCTTTTCGAGAGGACTACGGTTATGGTAAATCACCTGCATGTCAAAACCACGTGCGCGCCTCGCAATCGCGCGACCAATGCGGCCCATACCAAGGATACCAAGGGTAGCACCATGAATATCGGCACCGAGAAACGCGTTATAACTC
>CALKVB010000175.1 GCA_937996605.1 uncultured Oxalobacteraceae bacterium
AAATAGCGGAATCAAGTCGCCCTACAAGCTCGATCTGATTCGCGGAAGCCATCTGATATTGCAGCAGCCTTGCAAGCAGGCTTATCTGCTTGAAGTTCCCGGAGAGCGGCGGATTATCTTTGTGCTGCCCTGGAAAGGCCAAACGCTTGTCGGTACGACCGAGGTGCGACAGGAATTGGGCAGCCCCATCCGCTGTGCTGACGAGGAGCACGAATACATGCTTGCTATCATCAAGCATTATTTTCCCGCACTCGAGCCTGAAAATTTTGAAATTAAGTCATTTGCCGGCGTGCGTCCGTTACTTCGTTCGGCCGACGATCCATCCCAGGCTACCCGCGAATATGCCGTTGATCGAAAGGGCGCGTTGATCAGCGTTTTTGGCGGCAAATGGACGACATCCCACGCGCTTGCCCGCAAAGTATCCACCCAAATACAGTGAGTTATTTATGAGCAATTACACCGTACATTCAACGGCTATCGTTGACGAAGGCGCCCAGATTGGCGAAAACACCCGGATTTGGCAATGGGTTCATGTTTGCGGGCAGGCTCGCATTGGCCGCGATTGCTCTCTCGGACAAAATGTCTTTGTCGGTAACAAAGTTAGCATTGGCAATAACGTCAAGATTCAAAACAACGTTTCGGTCTACGACAACGTGACGCTTGAAGATGATGTTTTTTGCGGACCGAGCATGGTCTTTACCAATGTTTACAATCCGCGTAGCGCTGTTTCGCGCAAGGACGAATACCGCAATACCGTCGTCAAGCGAGGCGCAACTCTTGGGGCGAACTGCACCATCGTCTGCGGAAACAACGTCGGAGAATATGCGTTTGTCGGCTCCGGCGCTGTTGTTAATCGCGACGTGCCAGCCTACGCATTGATGGTTGGCGTGCCTGCCAGGCAAATTGGCTGGATGAGCGAACATGGCGAGCGCCTCGATCTGCCGCTTACCGGCAATGGTGAAGCGCGCTGCCCCGCGACCGGCACACTCTATCGTCTCGAAAACAACATTTGCACGAAAGCTGAATAAACATGAGCTCCCCGATTCCCTTCATCGATCTCAAGACCCAATACCGTGCTCTGGAAGATTCCATCAAGGCGCGCATGCACAAAGTGCTGGAACACGGCCAGTACATCATGGGCCCCGAAGTGCGCGAGCTGGAGCAGAAGTTGGAGGCCTACACGGGCGCCAAGCATTGCATCACCGTGGCCAGTGGCACCGAGGCCCTGCTGATCAGCTTGATGGCAATGGGCATTCAGCCCGGTGATGAAGTCATCACCACTCCGTTTACTTTTGTAGCAACTGCAGAAGTCATCGTGCTGCTTGGCGCCAAGCCTGTGTTCGTGGACATCGAACCCGATACTTGCAATATCGATGTAACCAAGATCGAAGCCGCGATCACACCCCGCACCAAGGCCATCATGCCTGTCAGTCTTTATGGCCAGCCGTGCGACATGGACGAAATCAACGCCATTGCTGACAAGCACAAACTGATTGTTATCGAAGATGCAGCCCAGAGTTTCGGTGCCGAATACAAGGGCCGCAAGAGCTGCAACTTGAGCACCATCGGTTGCACCAGTTTCTTCCCCAGCAAGCCTCTTGGTTGTTATGGCGACGGTGGCGCGATTTTCACCAGCGACGATGCCATCGCCCAAGCGTGCCGGGAGATTCGCGTCCATGGCCAGAGCAAGCGCTATGTACACACCCGCATTGGTGTGGGTGGGCGAATGGACACCATTCAATGTGCTGTTGTGTTGGCCAAGCTCGAGCGTTTCGAGTGGGAAGTTCAGCAGCGGATCGAGATTGGGAACGCATACAACGCAGCTCTCGATGCAAAAGAGGTGAAGCGGGTTGTTCAGCGTGAAGATCGTACAAGCGTGTTCGCGCAATTCACCGTTCTGATTGATGACCGTGAAGCGATGCAAGCGAAGTTCGCCGATGCTGGGGTTCCGACCGCAGTTCATTACCCCATCCCCCTGAACGAACAGCCCGCCTACAAGCATCTATGCTGCCCGGATTGCACCCCGATCTCCAAAGAGACGGCCAAGCGCGTCATGAGCCTGCCGATGGGGCCTGATTTGACCGTTGAAAGCCAAAAGACAGTCACCTCACTGCTGGCCTGAAAGCAAATAGAGAAATCCCGATCGAATCATTTTTTATTTGATCGGGATTTTAAAAAGTGACCATGCGACTAAGAACTGCTTTCATATCAACGTTTGTCCGTCAGATATTTGTGATGGGCTTGGGTGTTGTTTCAATATCAATGATATCTAAGTTGCTAGGGGCGGCCGATTTTGGACGTTATGCGATTGCGGTCGCTGTGGCCGGTGTGGGGCAGGCCCTATTTTCTTTTTCGGCTCCGCCGGTAATTGTTCATTTCTTTTCCAAGGTAAAAGATCGAGCAACCCTTGTTGGTGATGGAATCACCATTTTTGCCTGTGCGCTATCGCTGTTTGTCGTATTTTCAGGGCTCGCTTTTTATTCTGGATGGCTCGATGCGTGGGGTATTGATGTAAGTGGTTGGGCTGTTGTTTTGCTGCTGATGACCCTTCAGGTCATAAATTCGATATTTGAGGCAATATTTCTCGGCAGCCGAAATTACAGAATGTTCAATCTGCTTCAAGTATGTGTTCCGTGCGTCTTGATGGCTCTGGTATTGATTTTTCTGGACTCGGGTGATGGCTGGAAAAAAGCGTTGCTTTTGTCCTGTGTTGCGGCAATGGTCGCGACCCCGATGTATGTGATTTTCTCTTTGCGGACATTTGGTGCGGTCAAGTTGGGGATTAGTGCCGGAGTCTCTGAGACGTACTTCAAGTACGGATTGACGATATGGTCGGCCAATTTGATTACGATGGCACTTTATCGCACGCCTTTGTTCATTGTGGAGCACATGTGCAATGCAAGGTCGTTGGGTGTTTTTGCTTTAGCGAATAATTTTTCGGAAAAAATATGGATTCCCGGAAAAGCCGTTGCAACCATACTTTTCCCGGAGCGTTCATCGAGTGGAATGGACGGTGGCGTAAAAAGAAGCGGCGTTTACAAGATTGTTGCCGGTAACATGTTTTTGTCCTTGATCGGGATGCTCGCTCTTTGCCTAGTGTTCTATTTCTTTGGGTCGGTCTTTTTTGGCTCAGGGTTTGAAGGAGTGCACAGGGTGGTCTTGGCCCTCGTCCCTGGTATCGTTTCCTGGAGCGGCGTGACCATACTCGGGGCCGAGCTCGCAGGTCTTGGCCTTTCAAGAGCAAATTTTAATGTGTCGCTGCTGGCGTTTGTTGTTTCGTTGATCGCCTGTGTATTGGGCGCGCAGTTTGGTGCAGAGGGCGTGGCGTTGGGTGCAAGCCTTGGTTACATGGTGGGCCTTGTATTTTCATTCGTTTCGTACCATAAGGCGTCCGCCGAGTTGCTTAAATAAGCCCCAATCGATTCAGATTCCATGTCGAAAACCCTGGTTTTGATTACTACAGCTTTTCCGTTTGGTCGTGGGGAGCAATTCCTCGAGAGCGAAGTTGATATTCTCGCCACTCAATTCGACCGGATCGTCGTTGTTCCGCAAAAAAAAACAGGTGAGGCGAGATCTTTGCCTGAAAATTTTTTTGTGGATAAGGGATTTGCCACGCTGGTTTCCAAGGATGGGGCTCTCAAGAGAGTTGCTTTGGCGATTTTTTATTGGGCAAAAAATAAAAATATATTTCCGCTAAAGTCTGCTGATATCAAATCCCACCTCGTTGCGTCCTACTACGCTTATAGATCAGGGCAGTATTTTTACAAATTATGTGAGTCTCTCCGCTCAAAAGACGGGGCAGTAGTTTTTTACTCATACTGGTTTTATCCAGTGGTTGTTGGGCTGGTTGATATCAAGAAAAAATACAAAATGGACGGCTTGTCCATTGTGACTCGTGCCCATGGTTCTGATG
>CALKVB010000176.1 GCA_937996605.1 uncultured Oxalobacteraceae bacterium
GTTACACATGATCGAATCGCTTGTCCGTCTAAGTGGACCGTGCATGCGCCACACTGGGCGATGCCACAACCAAATTTGGTGCCAGTCAGCCCTAAGGAGTCACGTAAGGCCCACAGGATGGGTGTTTCTGGCGCGATGTTGACCGTCTTTTCTTGTGCATTCACATCTATCTTGAGCATAGCTGTTCCTTTTTGTTTAGGTCCGAATAGCAATCTATATTACCTGAGTTCCTCAAAGTAGGCGCACTAAGCATTTTAAGCAAGGCAAATTCTAGGTTTTAATATCTACACCCACAAGCTTTAACTTAGCGCTTACTTCGGTAGTAATTAGTCTAACAACAATTGAGCAAAACGTTTGATATCTACATTGCCACCTGAAATGATAATACCGACACGTTTCCCTTTAATATCTATACTTTGTTGCATTGCTAGTGCGATACCTAGGCAGCCCGTTGGCTCAATCACGGTCTTCATGCGACTTGCACAAAATCGCATTGCGGCAACGAGTTCATTATCGCTGACAGTATGAATGGCATCGACATACTTTTGAATAACGGGAAAAGTGTGTTGTCCTAGGTGTTGAGTTTGAGCGCCGTCGGCGATGGTTTGGGGCGTATCAATGTGTATGATCGATCCACTTAAGAATGAACGTTGCCCATCATTTCCTGCTTCTGGCTCAACCCCAATTACGGTGCATTGTGGTGACAATGATTTAGCGGCCAGTGCGCAACCAGAAAGTAAGCCTCCACCGCCAAGAGGTACAAATAGGTAGTCTAAGTCACCAGTTTCTTCTATCAACTCTTTTGCACATGTGCCTTGTCCTGCCATAACATGCGGGTGATCGTATGGTGGGATTAAGCTTAGACCTTGTTCTTCGGCGAGTTTGTGGCCAATCGCTTCACGGTCTTCGGTGTAGCGATTATACAAAATGATTTCACCGCCGTACCCACGGGTCGCTTCCACTTTAATTTTCGGTGCATCTTCAGGCATAACGATTACCGCTCGCATACCCAGTTCGCGTGCAGCTAGGGCAATCGCCTGAGCATGATTGCCTGATGAAAAGGTCACAACGCCTTGTTTCCTTTGTTGCTCATCAAATTGTAAGAGCGCATTGCAAGCGCCACGAAACTTAAAAGCTCCCATGCGTTGCATATTTTCAGCTTTAAAAAACACCTGTGCACCAACAAGTTGATTAAATGTAGTCGACTCTAGGGTTGGAGTTTGATGGATGAAAGCATTAATCCTCTGATGGGCAACTGCGATGTCTTGGTAAGAAATACTTAATGCCATGATCGAATGTCGTTAGAGAGGTTTGACAAAAAGACCGATAGTGAGTAATAAACCGATAGTGACAATGACACCGCGCAGGATTTTTTCGTTGACACGGTGTAAGGCCCAAGATCCCATCAGCCCCCCCAAAATTGCGCCAGTGCCCAGTACTAAGGCCTGTTGCCAGTGAACTTCAGGTGAATAAACGAAGAGGGCGACGGCAGAGGCATTCATCACTCCTGCCAGTGCATTTTTGGTGGCACCAGCGGCTCTAGTGGCCAAACCTGCCATGGTAAGGGCTGCCATCATCAAAAATCCTATACCACCACCAAAATAGCCTCCGTAGATGGCAATGCAAAACTGGGCTATTGCTGCGCCCTTTGGGCCTATGTGAGTTGAGATTTCGCCAGCTTTTCGAAAAAAGCTTCCCCAAGCAAATACGCTAGTGCCAAACAATACCAACCAAGGAACGATCTGTGCAAACACACTTGAAGGTGTATTAAGTAGCAACAAGGCACCAAGTATTCCGCCAGCCAAGCTGACAATAAAAAGCATCTTAAATGATAGGTTGCCAGCGCCTGATACCAGCTTACGTCCAGCGAGACCTGAAGTAACTTGACCAGGAAACAAGGCTACGGTAGAAGTGATGTTAGCAGCTAAAGGCGATAATCCAGCCAAAATCAAGGCTGGCAAGGTAACGAAGGAGCCACCGCCAGCTAAAGAGTTTTGCAGGCCCGCCCAAATGCCCGCAGCGAAAATCATGAGAAGAATTAGCATAAATTGGTTGAGGTCAGATGTAGCACCTCGAATGCATGAAAGATGAAATGCTCATTATTCCATGGTTTCGGATATTTAGTGTTTTTGCGCGTGCCATTTCATTTTTCATTTAAACGATTATCCGAGATTTCGTGCGTGTATCAGAGGTAACATGATGATTCGATTGGTTTAATTTTGTTTTCATTTATCTTTGAGTTTTGCTTTCTGGCTCGACGTGCAGTATTTGTTGTTGTAGGTTTTATAGAGGCTGATCCAATCGTATTTTCTTCGCTCGTTATGAAACAGGCTAACTTTTGCGGTCGTTATAGTGAGAGGCGTAGTTTTTGTATATTATAGAAAGCGGTCCGATCATCGCTCGTAATATCCATCAACGTAATTTGACATAATATAAATTATGCGAAAGTGTAGATGTATTTTTATACGGGATGATTCCCATTTCAATCAATATCTGCTCGGGATTTTAAGCTTCGGATTCATGTTTAAATATGGGTAACGCAAGCTTTGCTATTACTTTTTCGTACGCTCTTTTTTTACGTTTGAGTCTTCAGCTTTTGAACTTTATTGTTTATCGCTGTCAAATCATGGACTTCAATTTAAAGGATCAACATGAACAAATTTTCTTTATCTGCTTGTTGCGCGGCTGTTGGTTTATACGTAAGCGCACTAACCATGCCAGCCATGGCTGCCGACAATCTTACGATGATGACGCAAGCTTCGCCTGTCAGTGTTGTTCAGCCTCCCGCCCGCGCTGCAGATGTTCAATCGATTGATGGGATCATTGCGGCGCTCTACGATGTGATCTCCGGTGGTATTGGTGAGCAAAGAAATTGGGGACGCATGCGTTCTCTGTTTATTCCAGAGGCGCGCATTATGGCAATCTTTCCGAAAAAAGATAGCAAAGATCTAGGTCTACGCATTTTGAGTATCAGTGACTACATTGCTAATTCAGGCCCTCGTCTGATCGAGGTTGGATTTCGCGAAAAAGAATTAGCGCGTAAAACCGAGCAATGGGGCGAATTGGCGCAGGTATTTACTAGCTACGAAACAATAGAAGAAAAAGACAATATAACGCGGCGTGGTATCAATAGCGTACAACTGATGCATGACGGCACACGCTGGTGGATTATTTCATTGTTGTTTGAAGCCGAACGTCCACAATTACAATTACCTGAAGGACTCAACAAAGCCTCAAAATAACTTGATTGGATGGGTTAGAAACATTAAAAGAAAAGCGAGAAATTCCTCGCTTTTTTTAAATTATGGAATTGAGATTAAATTCTGATACGATTTAATCATTCACTACCGCAGCTTGATCATTATTGTCCGAGCTAATCAACTGAGGCTCATCAGGATTGGCTTCTCCATTAAGCCGTTCGGCACGGTTTTTTAATTTTTCCTCTTTTTTCTTCTTTTTCGCCAATTCTTTTTGACGCTTTTCGTACCCGTAATTTGGTGTAGCCATTTTATCCCTTAGTTTTGATCACTTTAACACAGTGCCTTTGAATACAGGAGCGGTGTCTCCTTATTGACGCATTTTCGAGATTAGATTTAGTGAAATGAAGAAAGTTTTTTCTAAAGGCAAGTTTTTATATTGAATGATTCATTTTTCTCATTTAGTATCCATAAATCAAGAAAAGCAAGAAAGGACAGATGATGGATGCCACTCCAGCTGTAACCAGTACGCAAGACGATAATCCCGAGCTCATGTATAAAGGGCTTGGTCATGTTGTTCGTGCTTTGCATGATGCCTTGACTTGGGTTGGCGCAGATGAGATTTTGGCAGAAGCATCCAATGAATTTCCCTCCGCTCGTGAACGCCTGAATCATGTCGCAGTATTAACAGAGAAAGCAGCAAATACGGTGTTAACCACGGTGGAAAACACCCTGCCTCTTCAACAGAATTTGAGCAAGTCCTCAGACACTCTACTAAAACAGTGGGATGCGAGTACTATCGAAGCTTTATCT
>CALKVB010000177.1 GCA_937996605.1 uncultured Oxalobacteraceae bacterium
GAGTATTACTTTTTTATTGATAGCGTCGATGTTGGACTGTAGCGTGGTACGCCCCAGCTGCAATAATTGTTTTTTACCTTCGACTTCGATCGTTGCACTTTCGCGATCTGCCGCGACAAGCTTGATCGTGTTTGTAATGTTACTGCCTATTGCATAATTTTTAGGTGCTTTACCATCGACAATCAACATTGCTTTGCCATTGCTCAAGGCAACCAAATCAATGTCTGTTGCTTGTGCGTAGTCGACAAAACACAAGACTGAAAATGCAGATAGTCTTCGACACAATTTGCTCTTTGTCATGCCAAGAAAAGTCATCCGCATTTCCTTTGTAGGTAGTCTGGATTAAGGTATTTGTTGCCGAAATCCTTATGATAAAGAATTAGTCGCGGAAGTTATTAAATTCTAGCGGCAAATCCTTTACCTCTTTGCGCAGTAAGGCCATGGTCGCTTGCAGGTCATCACGTTTTGCGCCAGTCACACGCACTGCATCGCCTTGAATACTTGCTTGTACTTTCATTTTACTGTCTTTGATGATCTTGACGATTTTCTTTGCATCTTCGGTCTGAATTCCATTCTTTACCGTTAATACTTGCTTGACTTTGTCGCCACCAATTTTTTCGACTTTGCCAATATCCAAAAAACGAACGTCCACATTACGTTTTCCTAACGTCTGTTTCACCTCGATCATGATTTGGTCGAGATGGAAATCAGAGTCCCCAAACAAAATGATTTCGCGTTCTTTGTCTTTGAGTTCCACTTTGGCACTGGTGCCCTTTAAATCAAAACGATTAGTGATGACTTTGTTGGTTTGGTTAATCGCATTTTTAACCTCTTCCATATTGGCTTCTGAGACCGTATCAAATGATGGCATGATATTTCCTATTTTGTAAGTTTGGTGCGAGCTTTGTTGAGCTTATTTCTCGTCCGTTTTGGGGTAGAAGCTGCAAAACTCTGCGATATTGAATTCAACCCGCATTTTAACAAAAACTGAGGATGTCTTTACGTGCTTTTTGTGTCGTAGTGCTAGCTTTAGCGACTATAATCTTGCACTTATGAATACGCTTTCACTCTTCCAGCATCAGGTTTCGCTCAAAACCAGCAATAGCTTTGGTATTGACGCTATTGCAGACCAATTTTTTCGTCTCGAGACGCTGCAACAGCTTGATCAGCTTCGTCAGGCTTTCATTCAACTACCTTCGGCAATCTCGCCCCTGTTTTTAGGTGGGGGCAGTAATCTTGTTTTATCGGATCGAATTTCATCGGTAGTGATTCAAGTCGCATTGGCTGGCAAGCAGATACTTGAACAGGGTCCTGAATTTACCCTCGTTGCGGCTGCGGCTGGCGAGAATTGGCATGAATTCGTTCAATGGACTATCGCTCAAGGCTTGGGCGGCTTAGAAAACCTTTCTTTGATTCCTGGCACCGTCGGCGCGGCCCCCATCCAAAATATTGGTGCTTATGGACGTGAGCTGAAAGACTATTTCCACCGACTCACCGCATATGATTTTGAGCTTGGAAAATTTAGCGAGTTTACAAAACAAGAATGCCAATTCGCTTACCGTGACAGTATTTTTAAACGTGAGCGCGCAGGGCGATTTTTAATTACTGAAGTTCAGTTTGCATTACCGAAACAATGGCAGGCGGAATTGAGTTATGGCGATGTGGCGCTGCAGCTGCAACAACGCGGTATTCAAAACCCAAAACCGCAAGATGTCAGTGCTGTGATTTGCGCGATTCGGCAGAGTAAGTTGCCAGATCCAACTTTTATGGGTAATGCAGGTAGTTTTTTTAAAAATCCTATTGTGAGCCCAGCAGTACGTGAGCAAATTTTGGAGCGTTATCCAAGCTGCGTTAGTTATGCACTTGATGATGGTAATTTTAAACTGGCAGCAGGTTGGCTGATCGAACAGTGTGGTTGGAAAGGGAAGCGATGGGATAGGGTTGGCGTTTACGAAAAACAAGCATTGGTCTTGGTTAACGTGGGTGGTGCAACAGGCGAAGATGTGCGTGCATTAGCGGCGCAAATTCAGGCAGACGTTTTAGAAAAGTTTTCCGTAAAATTGGAAGTCGAACCTGTCTTTGTTTAATACTGCGATTTAACAATAAAAAAGATAGCAGCAACACTTCGCTAACTAGAAAAATAAAGTAAGAACGCTTCGTTCAAGAAAAAAATGAACCAACCAGAAAATCAAGAATTAGTCATTGTAGACCCAGCGACAGCGATCCTTTATGGTGCCGATCGACCCGACTTATTGCGCGATGAGTGTTTGGCAGATCTGCTCAATGCCACTGTTAAACAATACCC
>CALKVB010000178.1 GCA_937996605.1 uncultured Oxalobacteraceae bacterium
GGGTTATTCGAATGAAATGAGTAACATCGACTTCATCAAAATTATTTACAAGAATGTGTTGGGTCGAAATGAAGTCGACCAAGGAGGATTAGATTATTGGTCTTCCGCGCTATCTTCAGGCAGCCAAACACGAGGCTCATTAATTAAGACCATCCTCGACGCAGCACATGGTTTTAAAGGCAAACCGGATTATGGTTATGTTGCGGATCTGTTGGACAATAAATATATCGTTGGAAAATATTTCGCTATTGACCAAGGAATTAATTACAACACGCCCGAAGAGTCATACGCTAAAGGCGTGGCAATTGCTGCCGCAGTGACAGCAACTTCGGTGCAAGCAGCCCTAAACTTAATTGGCATTAGCGATCAAGGATTCAGCCTCACCTAAGGACTCCAGACCTTGTGTAAGCCAAGTAATAACACTAAAACTAAGACTGAAACTGTGGCAAAGATGATTGATGATGCCACGTTCGAATTCAGTAAAGTACATGGGCAGATCAACCAATAATTGATCAGTAAATGCAACACCACCCAACTACAGCAAACTCGTGCACGGTTTCCACTACCCACTGCGATGATGTTCATTTCTTGCATAATATCGCTAGAGAGAAGCCTCCGTGAAAGGGGGCCTCTCTCTGCTTGCACAGCATAATCGGGCGAATGAGAGTGTACTCAAAAAAATGGCTACAGCACCTAACATTGGGTCCACAGTTAAACTTAATTGCAGGTACAAAACCACGTCAACTTATGAGCAATCGAATCTACATCACGGCGCAAAAGTAAACTGGTTTAAGAAAATACTAAGCATTTTTAGCGCTGTTTCAGGCTGATCCATCGGTACCAAATGGCCAGCACCGTTCACCAAGAGTTGAGTCAAATTTCCACATGCGCGATACTGCCCGAGCACTCGATCACCCTCTTTCCACGGTTTTCTGGGCATTTGATTAAATTGCTCGCCCTCAGGCCAAGTAATCGATGCTAACCATTGATCGGTACCCATGAAATTACAATCCATATCGTAGATACCGTTATAGATCAATACTCGAATAGACTGAAAAAGCTGAGGGAACAAATGTGCTGCGGAGTCCTGCTCTCCACGCTCAAGAATACTCGCTACAATGCTAGAGGTATCAGTCCACGGTCCAACTTGCGGCGATACATGCAGCGCTGAGCGAACGCTTTGTTGATCTAAATATCGCGCAATATTGGGGAAACTGTATTCACCGGTAATGCGAACATCATATACATTGGTTCCCCCAGACGTCTCGACAATATATTCTTCAATTTTATTGCAAATTTGATCGGCTTTAGCTGATGCAACTGGTCCACTCTCTTTGACTGCAATTTCACAGCACTCGTATAAGGCATCAACCTTTTTCTTCTGCTGCAAATCAATTAGTCCATGTGCATAGGCATAATCCGCATAAGTCGCCTCTTGGATCAAAGGCGCAACCCACCCATCCCCCACGCCTATACCTTTAAAATTAATCTTGGCTTCATCAAGCTGATTATGTTTCAGAATAGCATGGGCCAACATAGGGATATATCGCCCCGCAAAACTCTCACCGAAGACATACAAATCACGAGAACGATACTCTGGCCATTTCTCAAAAAATTGTAATATTCCATCCAACAATTGGCGCGTTGCCTGAGCCTCGGTTTTCGCATAGCAGTTTCTGTCGTGACTCTGTTCGACATAAGACAATCCAGTTCCTGCAGGTTGATCAATCACAAGATAGTTAGCCGCCGTATTCCAAGAGTAAGGATTTTCAATCAGGCTCAAATCATCTTGAATTTGATACGGACCGTTTTCCGCGAACAAACCCATCATCGATGACGAACCAGGCCCGCCATTAAGCCAAATGACGATGGGATTCTTGAGCGGATCCGAACGTGATTCAAAAAACCAAAAGAACAGGTTATCACCACATTTTTCATTCACAGTGAGATGACCTGCGATTTGTTTTTCTTTAGGAATGCCATAACCTGGCAAAAATTCGACGACACCGGGTGCGGGTGGTTTTTCTTGATTCGCAGCTATCATGATTGCACTCCACTACCATTTGCAAATGCCTGCATATACTGCTTATCGATAGGCCATGAATGGAAACCCATTGCTGAGCTTTGGGTATTGAAGCTCAACTCACTCACATTTTTACTATACCCCATGGTACTAAGATTACCGTAAGTCGCCCCGCCAATCGCATAGCAGGGTGCATATCCTGGCGAGGCCATAAAGGTGAAACATTCGCCATGCAAAGTTTCCATGGACAAGCCTGTCGCCTGCGCCGCCCAAGCAATAAAGTCGGTGTAGGTTTGTTTACCACCGTTAACTCTGACGTCGCAGAGAGCGCGGATATAACGAATGACACGCCAAATATAGGTTTCGAGTTGAGCCCCCAATACCGCATCACTTTGTTCCTGTGGAGTGTTTCCGTATAAATTCAAATAGGCTTGTTCGGCTGGTGTTAAGTTAGACCGTCCGAGTAAGGCAGCAGCGCCTGCATAATATTGATATTCGCGGTAATAGGCTTGCCCCTCGGTCATTGGAACCTCGAGCGAAGTATTCAAATTGAGTAATGGCGAGCTTGCTAATCGCGCTGACATCACAAAATTAAAACCGTGCGAAGCTTCATGCACCAAGATATTTATCATGGTCAGCAAAGAGGTATTTTTCGACGCTGTTAGATATAGCTGAGAGTAAGGTTGCGAGGTTAGATAATTGATCGCAAAATCTTCCCCACCAGTCACCAAATTGACTAAGTAACTCGGCGTCGGTGAGAATTTCACGATATCGGCAGCAGTAAAACCAATGATTTGCTCTTGTCCATAGTTATTACATGCAGCCAAAACTTCTTGCATTTTCTCAGTAGTAAAATCGACCGCATACTTTTGACTGAGGCTATCCCATACTGTTTGCAAGGACGCATTCGATGCTAGACCAAGTGCATATCCTATACGCTGAGCAAGATCCAAGGTAACCGGCATATCTATCATCAACCAATCGTTCGCCGCTTGCTCCACTTGCTCGGCATTCATATCTAGCGTGTAATAACTTTGCAGGGTTGCCGGATAGCCTTGCACAAGCTGTGGACCTTGTTCTGCATCGCCAGCAACAAATGCAGGCCAGTACACCGCAAAATCATCCGACATCAAAGCTTCACTGTAAAACAAAGCCTGATATAGTTTAAGGACATCACTCACTTTTGCAGCAGCCCCCGCCAAACTCGGATTAGCGGTTGTCAATGCGTTCAACGAACCCGTCATATATGCCGCTGTATTAAGACATTCTTTGCGAATTTCAACTGTAAATACCTGCTTCGCCCAGCGTTGAGTTTCAAATACGACCATCTCTGTGGCAATTGCTAAGTATTGTTCGACCCAAGCTTGTGAATAATCCTCCTTCAGGACAATATAAAACACGCCATCAGCAGCAGCATAAACACCACCTGCGCCAGTTCCCGAAGGACCTGCACCACTTGGCCTCGCCAATTCAATCTGCGTTTGCTGATTCACCAGAATCGCTTGCGCTGTCGCACGCAAGTCAAGATCATCAATTTGCACAGTCATTGCCGAAAGACTCGCAATCCTTTGCATAAAGTCAGCGACATTGTTAGGTGTTTGAAAGGCGAGGTTCTGAATGCTTGGCGTATATCCACTGGTGTAACTCGCAACTGGATTGATATCGGACCACAGCTGCACAATTTGATCGATGATAGAAGATGACATGATGGAGTTTCCAAAGTTAAGCGCAGCCCTCATCGTTAGGCGATGAGGCTGAATTATTTGATTAAGAAAGCCTTCGCAGATTTATTTTGTCTGCGAAGGTTTCGTTTGTGGTCAACGCATATGAAAGTTGACTTGGCGGTCTCAAGCTTGTTTAATCGAGACGATAATTTGTCCAACGTTATCGCTTAAACCAGCGCCATACTGCCCAGTTAAATCATCATTAATCACCAGCTGCAACTGCCCTGTTTGACCAGCTGGCGTCAGACCAGAATCGCCAATCAAAAATGGTGGATTATTCCCAATCTGACCGACTAAGGCCCCTTCTGCGGCACCTTGCAGTGGATAGCTCGCTTGCGTAGCGGTGACAGATGAACCATTGGCGTCATACAAATTTCCGTTATTGATATTGGGATTTGCTGTCCACAGTCCGCTGACATAAGTAATTTGATACTGACATCCCTCGTTCACATAGCCAGCGTTTTGCCAGCTTTGCGTCGATTGAATACAGAAATCCACATCCTCCCACTTGCCGATTTGTCCGCCAATCAAAGTCACATTGCCGCCGGTGTCAGCACTGCCTTGTGGTGGCGCTGGATTTTTTGCGAAAACTTGTCCCATTGCATCTTGGAAGATCAATTTCTTGCCTGGAATTTTTTGGAAAATCATGACGTAAGAGGAGCCACCATATTCAAACATCCCCATTTCTTGGCCCTTACTAACGGTGGCGCCTGCTTGCATTTGGGTGTCGAATGCGATGGTTGAGACTTCACTCATGCCGAGCGGGATACAGCAAACGTAACCATAATCTGGAGTTTTGATCACCATCATGCCGCGCGCATTTACCTCCACCAAATACGGTAGGGAGGCAGTCGTCGCGCCACCAAAGTCAGGAATCACCAGCTTATTGAAATAGCAGCCAGGGATAACGATAGGATCAAACAACACAGTACCATTTGCGGGACACCACCAGCGATGGAAGTTGTAGGGATTTAAATAAGTTTGGAAGACTGAACCATCCGTAAACAACTCCAATAAATTGTATTGATCAATCACTGATTGCTGCGCTGGAATTTCGGAACTAAAAATATCAGACAAGGAATACGTCATGTCTTTGAACCAAAACACTTCGGTTGAGGCGACGTTGTCATCCCAGCGGAACAAGGAGCCATCATTCGCACTGATCACTATGCTGTTGTCGTTTGGTGCTGCCACCGGGCGCGAAGCTTGTTGATCTTTAAATTGGCGGGTGAAAAATGAATTCCAAGAATTCCAATACGGCAGTGTTTCATTATCTTTCTTCCATACTTCGAATTGATATTGCTGTTTCGCTGCAGGTGAGAGCCATTGTTGCCCGTCAACGCTAAACACAGTGTTCGAAGCAGGCGAAGCTAGGAAAGTATTCCAATCGTTTAAGATAGCCTGCATTTTTTCATTAAACATAGGCAGACCAAAGAGTGTAACGCCACTCAAAGTCGGATCAATACCAACGACTAATGCCGAAAAAGGGAGTCCAACCAACTCATCGTTCACAAAATAGGGTGGACGCGTCAAAATATTATTGAAGCCCGTCAGCAAATCATCTTTGCTTGCGATACGAGGCAGATAAACTTGCTCGCTTTTCGCCGTCGCCGAGCAAGCGACCACCAAGTTATTATTTTGTTTGCAGGCGTTATCCATCAAATAGCTCAACACCGGATTTGCAGAAATGAAGTCATCGAGCGCTTGTACGCTAGGCGCATAGTCTCCCTGAGTTGGCGTTAGT
>CALKVB010000179.1 GCA_937996605.1 uncultured Oxalobacteraceae bacterium
GCACCCTCACCTGGCAACTCTTCCCATGTCATGCCGCAGTTACGCAAAGCCGCACGCAAAGTATCTTCTGCTTTGTCCCAAATCTCATCGGAACCGATGCGATTATCTGGGCGCAAAGCGATCTTGATTTGAATATTTTCAAAACCAAAGTCGTCATACACCTTCATCGCTTGTGGATGGAAAGCCATCACTTCGTCTTGGATTTGATCTTCAGTACAGAAAATATGACCATCGTCTTGCGTAAAGCCGCGTACGCGCATAATGCCGTGCAAAGCGCCAGAAGGTTCGTTGCGGTGGCATTGACCGAATTCACCGTAACGCAATGGCAATTCGCGATAGCTGCGCATATTTGAATTGAAAATCTGCACATGACCTGGGCAGTTCATTGGCTTCAACGCATAGTTACGATTTTCAGATTCAGTACTGAACATATTCTCGCGATAGTTCTCCCAGTGGCCTGTTTTTTCCCACAAAGTACGATCCAAAATTTGCGGCGCTTTGACTTCTTGATAGCCGCAATCTTGATAGACCTTACGCATGTATTGCTCGACTTGCTGCCACACAGTCCAACCTTTTGGATGCCAGAAGATCAAGCCTGGAGCTTCGTCTTGGAAGTGGAACAAATCTAAAGCTTTGCCCAACTTACGATGGTCACGCTTTTCGGCTTCTTCTAACATATGCAAGTATTGCTCTTGATCTTCTTTCTTCGCAAACGCTGTGCCGTACACACGTTGTAGCATCTCGTTTTTCGAGTCACCACGCCAGTAAGCACCCGCCAACTTCATCAACTTAAATACTTTCAATTTACCTGTTGATGGCACATGAGGACCACGGCACAAATCTGTGAAGTTACCTTCTGTGTAGAGGGAAACGTCCTGATCTGCCGGAATCGATTCAATAATTTCTGCCTTATAGTTTTCGCCAATCGATTTGAAGTAAGCGACGGCCTCATCACGCGGTACAACTTTGCGTACAACTTGTTCGTCTTTCTTCGCCAACTCTGCCATTTTCTTTTCGATGGCAACCAAGTCATCTGGTGTAAATGGGCGCTTGTAAGAGAAGTCATAGTAAAAACCATTTTCGATCACAGGACCAATCGTCACCTGCGCTTCGGGGAACAATTCTTTTACAGCATAGGCCAGCAAGTGGGCTGTAGAGTGACGAATCACTTCCAAACCATCAGCATCTTTATCCGTCACAATCGCCAAATCAGCATCTGCTTCAATCAGATGTGATGTATCGACCAACTTACCATTGACCTTACCAGCCAAGGCAGCTTTTGCAAGGCCCGTGCCGATACTGGCGGCGACTTGCGCCACTGTGACAGCGGACTCAAATTGTCGTTGCGAACCATCGGGCAAGCGAATTGAAATCATATTCATCTCCATACGGGCCTAAGCCAAAAAAAATTACCAAACAAAAATCAAACCAAATTTCAAACAAATCTCGAAATAATTTCGAATACGATTAAAAAATTACAGTCGCGCCTTTCCCGCGAAAGCGGGAATCCATTTTAATCAAAAAACCACTTGGATCCCCGCTTTCGCGAGGATGACGAAACCCAAACTAATCTGCATTTCTCGAGACGAAAAAAAACGCGGGCTAGCCGCGTTTTCTCATCATTACATCTTTTCTTACAGACGAAAAAGCACCTCGACTAGCGTCGCTCACATTGGAATGTGGTCGTAGTTCGCGGTGTCATAACCAGATGCCTTTCTCGCTCTTACAGTGTGTCCCTCAAATCGAATTGTAGGGCGCATATTTTTGTCGCGAATGCTCGCAATATTGACATATTGCTGCGCTTCACTCCTCAATCTGCATCCCTAAAATTGAATTTCTAGGGATGCCCGAATGTTTGTAGTTTTAAATTCTGGTGGGCGGTGAGGAATTCGAATCCCCGACCCCTTGGATGTCGACCAAGTATTCTAACCAGCTGAACTAACCGCCCGAAGAGCCGAGACTATAGCAAATACAATCTCTTTCGTAAAGTGCTTTTTCTTCCATGTTCAAAACCGACGGCTCACGACCGCCGTATCGTCTGCAACTGGCAGATTTCAATGAAACTGGAAATGTGGCTGTCACGCAAATACTTTACAATGAGCGTATCACTTATCGCTGCACCTATCGACATTCCAAAAAGACATGCCACACGACTCTCATTCGCACGATTCCAAGACCGCTTTTACTTTTTACTTGGTTGCTTGGATTACCCTTTATTGATGCTTTAGACGAGTCCGTTTGGCTTCTAAATTTAGTACTTTGGTCCTCATCGATGAAATCTTGATATTGAGCCTTCTATTTGAGGGAGGGATTGCTTCCTTTCGGTCTTGGAATGTTGGGACTATTTTTGAAGAACTCTCCTACCGTCCTGCCAGGTGATTTGAGGCCGTCCGATGTAATCTCTTCGAACTCGTTTTGATCAACATTTTTCGGATAGAAAAGTTTGGGGTTTCTTTGGCCCAACTCAGTGTCAAACATTTCACTGTCCTCACCAAACTCAGTTTTATTGTCTTACTCACTTAGTCCATCATTTTGAGTTTGTTCGATCTGCTCGATGATTTCGCCGCTTGCGATCGAATCCTAAA
>CALKVB010000180.1 GCA_937996605.1 uncultured Oxalobacteraceae bacterium
AAGGTTTCAAGCTCGATGTTTTTCTTTCTCAGTTCTTCTTGGGTCTTGGCTAATTCTTTTTTCACTTGCTCCAACTCTTCCGCCAGTTGCTCGTTGTCCTTCTCCGCGCACGATAGTTTCTTTTGGGTGAGATCCAGTTGTCGCAATACATAACTTGGCACTTGACTTTCGTCATAAAACGTGCGCGTTGTTACTGTCACGGTTCCGCCATACGGAATAGCTACATAATTGCGCCCTCCAAGCCAAAAATCGACGTCGCTCATTTTTCTCTGGGACAGACTCTTGAACTTATGAGACATACTCGAATGAAAAAGACCTTTTGCAGACTGCAAATCCAAACATAAAATATCCAACTCAGCGAAGGTCCAACGCTTCTAGCTCTGAATTTTTCTTTTTTAGCTCTTCGACTTGTTTCTTCACTTGAGCCAACTCTGTTTGCAGCCTCTGCTTGTCTTTTTCAGCACGTGCCAGACTTTTCTCGGTGTCTTGTAGCTTTTGCAAGAGATCCCTTTGCTTCTTTTCGTCCGGGTCATAGAACCTTTTTGTCGTGACCATTAATGTTCCCCCGTAGGGCACATAAACCTTGGTGTCTCCAACCCACATATGAGACATGGTGATTTTATGAGAAATGATGCAATGAGAAAGACCATTGAACAGTTCTGTACACTCCAAACATAAAAATATCCGACACCTTTTCCAGCGTTGGATCGTGAGAATTTCTCAATGTCTCGAACACTTCTGCAAACCCCTCACATAAAATAAAAATGAGTGCCGTATGTTGGATTGTTCCAGACATACGTGGCGATTTTGATTTACTGATCCACATGTTTGTACATCAAGCCAAAGTGATTCGACTGGTGGAGGACGTCGAGGACGGCCAAAAGAGTGAACCGTTATGGGAATGGATCGCACCTCCCAACACTTGCGTGGTGCTTCTTGGGAACTTGATCCATTGTTTTGGCGAATCGAATGAGCGGAAACTCACCACACTCCAAGCCATTCAGCGAGAACGACACATTTTGAGATTTCTAGCATCGGTCGAGGAACTAGCGCTTCGAAATCAAGGACTGGTCGTGACCTTATTGGGCACAGAGGAAATCGGTGCGATGGTCGATGATCCCCAAGTGTTGAAACGAGGGTTTCATCCCCATGACTATGCCCAAATTGAACAACATGTCCAAGAACCGAACCATCCGATTCAAGAGATTATCCGAGCCCGAAAAGCCTTCATTGATGAAGTGTTGATTCCGTTTGCGGGCCATCATGGAATCATCGCTCAATGGGCTCATTACAATCTTTGCAATCAAGGCTTTGAAATCGAATGGCTTCGAATGGTGAATTTCCAAACCATTCCCGAGTTGAATCAACGGTTCCAATTTTGGGTCCAATCCGGACAAAAGTCGCAACTGAAAAAGTTCTTTTGGGATCCCAGCTCACCCGTGCGCAGTCAGAAAATGGCCATGCATCCCATCCTTTGGAAGGAAAAAGACTTGCCGGAACTGGACATGTTGCTACGAGGCGGCGTCACTCCCAAATATGTGGCTTCGGGCCCGCCCATTCAAGACGTGCGACGACTCGCCACACACGGACCTTGGCCCAAGGCCACGTGCAAAGATGCCACAGACGATACCTTACTCACACTACAAGACGATTCATTGAATGAAGTGGTGTATCTACTGAACAACAACATGAGTGACGCCTTTTCGTCACTTCAGCAAGGCCTAAGGCCGCCACATCTTTTACGACTTCAAGCCAACTTTAGTGAACAAGGGCTGACCATGACGTTTGCGGAATGCATGGTGTCGACCGCGGGCGATTTCTGAACCGATCATCCAAACAATAAACATGTCGGACGAAGAATCGTATCTGTTTGACGATGCGGAAGACAATGAAGACGACGAAGAGATGAACTTGTCAGAACCGGAGGAGGTCCAAGAAGTCGAGGAAGAACCAGCAGTCTATGAAGATGAAGACGAGGACATGCTCTTCCGAGAGGCCAAAGCATATGCCGCAAAGAAAAAGGTCATTATCCCCGTGACCAAAGGTGGACTTCAACTCAAACATCCCGTCACCGTTCACAAGAAATCCAAGGTGATTCACATTGACGGTTACCACATTTCGCAGACTCAAGACGTGCGACGCATGGCTCTGGCCTTGCTGATGCACATGAATGGACGAACTGCCTCAAGTCTTCAAAAGGCGTTGGTGGCTCGGCGCACTTTGGGCAAGAATCGACTGAAGCCAAAGCTCTTGCGTGCGATAACGTCGGACATTGAGTGGTTGGGCAAGATGTTGCGCCGTTGACTCATGACAAAGCACACATTCGTCAGGTTGATGCATGGCGGTCTCTGGCAGTTGCCATTGACATACCGCACAACACATGGTCTTTCCTGGCAAATGAGACAAGAGCTGTTGAGCACACATGTCTGAAATACCTAATGCTTTCCAATATCGTCTCATGATGTCTATGGATGGAATGTTCCATTCCTCCCAAATGTGATGTTCATTCAGTACACCAAATACATCATTGCATTCAGTGTGAATTCGTGGTGGAATGATGCCTCGGTGGACCATAGAAACTTCCCAAAACACACGACGACGAATGGGATTCAACTTTGTTAGGTCGTCGATGCAACGCTTGACCTTGGCTTCCATTGAACTTTCGCTTTCTTTCATGGTTTCATACTTCCAAGGTCAACTTGAAACGCATCGAGACTTCCATTCTTTGAAACCATGCAAAAACCGTGCGATACAGTATGGGAGTTTTTGGAGGTCTTTGCCCCCTTTCACGTCCAAGGCTATCAGGCACTCTACGATTACCCGATCGGAACAGAATTGTATTCCACCAAGAGAAAACCTCAGGAATGGACTTTGGAACTGCCCGCAGAAAGTCCTCTCTCGTTTCCGGATGACGTTCAAACGCAAATCGACCGCTTCTGGTATAAGTATCATCAACGTCGAAATCGACAGATCCTTCGGGCTCAATCTGAAATCGTCCATGGTGTCACTCGGCTGACCATTCGAACAAGAAATTACTATCGAGACTTTGGAATTACGGAAAACGAGGATTGGCACTGGTCGACCTGTAATCAGTTGCAAGTCTCACCCGAGAAAACTACATGGTGCGACATGCAACATCGACAGATTGTCATGGAAACAGACACAGGCCGAATTTTTCAAGCATGTCTTGTTCAATATCCTGATTGCGGCACTGCCATACCTATCCGGGGTCTTCCGTTAGAATGCCAAAATGTACGACGATGGAATACCGTGTTGAGTCACGGATTACTTCGATACAAGCAACGTAAAGCATTCGAACGCGAGGCGGAACCTTATTTGATCCAAGATCTACTATGTATTGCCAAGTTGTACATTTGACTGGTTCGACGCGCAGTTTCACAAAACGGTTCGTTCCAAAGATTCCAAGAACCCGCAATTGCGTTCAAACCAATGCCGAATTCCACCTGTATTGCCATCGGGTGTAGCGACATCGCCACAAAGTCTTGCTCAGAATGTCAAACTCCCATGTGCGACAAGCACCAAACATGGATCAAGTACCCTGATGGATCCGAGCTGCTTCGCATATGCCCTCGTTGCCAAAAATGGGTCGACAAATGGAATCTAAGCATGCTCATTCTTTTCGTGGTAGCGATGTCGTTGTTTCTTGCCAAGTGTTTGCAATTCGATGGTTTTTGTGCAATACATTGAGATTTTCAATCTTGAATTCTATGTAGAGAGCCGACAGGTTCTCGGCCTTTCGTAAAACCGTGTTCCTCAAAAGTTTTCGCAGAAACGGATGAAATCATACCATGCAGCCGCTTTGTGAATCCGTGTGGAAGTTTTTGGAGACGTTTGCTCCCTTGTATGTAGAAGGTTATCGGACACTTTATGCCCATGAATGCGACACATACCTCTACTCCAAACGTAGTGCTTCTCGCCAATGGACGTTGCAACCTCCGGCGGAAAGCCCCATCGCATATTATCCCGATGACGTCAAAACCAGTAACCAACGTTCCTTTTACCTTTTTTCCAACCTGCAAGATCGACAGATCTTACGGGCCGTAGCCACCGTTGACGATGGTGTAACTGAGATGAGAATCGAAGAGAGAAGTTACCTTCGAGATTTTCGTTCCAACGAACAATTTTGGGATCCCGTCAATCGTTTGGAAGTGACATCCAAACGAATCTCATGGAATGATGTGTACCGTCGACGCATAGAGATGGACACCAATACAGGTCGTATTCTTCAAGCGTTCTTCGGCTACCTTCCTGCTTTCAGCGGATGTGTACCCATTCCCGATTGGGCCTTAGTTGATTTTGACAATGTTCGGCGTTGGAACACAATCTTGAGTCGAAGAATTCGTCGTTTCAAAGAACGTTCTGCTTTCAAAAGTACTTCCAGAGCACAGAGCCTGCCACCCGAATTGCTTCAGAAAATCATTGAATTTCTTTGATGCGTTTCCCAAACCGATCTTGAACGATATTGGATCGAATAAACAGTTCATTATGGGAAGAAGGGCAGAGTACTGGATCGAAAGAAAAGCTGATTACGACGACTCCACGCATTTATCGCCTCGGTGGACGGAATTCGAAGATTTGGGATATCTGATTAGCAGCTACGGGTCTGAGTTGCCATACGAGGCAAGCTTCGAGTATCACGAACTGATTGACATCTTGCAAGACGCACTGAACGAGCTAAAACAGATGGCTCAAGCGAATCAAGTCGGGGCTGAAGAAAATCTACGATCCAAGATTCGTTCGTTCGCTATCCTTCTGTCATGCATGGATCAAGGCGACGTCATTCACATACAAAACCATTGAAAGTGTATTTTATTTTTGGGAACAATTCTGTCAACCATAAATTGTATTGCAGTTTCAAATGCCACTAAAATAGACTTTTGTTGAACCTTTCTGCGACTTGGAAAAGGTGACGATTCGAGTTTCTGCATCGATTTGAACCCGGTACCCGTGGCCAAGCACCAATTCGTTGATACGGTCTTCCATTGTATCCGACGAGAAGTGTTCCGGCATACAAATGTGTCTTTCCTTCTTTTCCGTGAAGATAGTGATGATCCGTAGCGCCTCGTCGTCGATTCGCTGCTTCAGAATCGCAAAGCGTTCGGCAACCTTGTTTTCCAGTGATCTTTCCATGTTGAAACTGCTTTTGGCAAAATGAGCCTATTCGAAACGTAAGGAATGGTTTTGTAGAATTTCTAAAATTAACAACGCAGCTGTATTTTGATAAACTTTGATTGACTTCTATTCATTTTTCCAACCATGACATCCAAACGAAAGCATTCCGAATTTGATCCTTTGGGCCGATTCCAAGGAAAGATCATCACCGCCCTTTCCGAAGTGGAGTACAAGGGAACAACGGTCGAACCCATGTTGACTCAGCTGACCGGACCAGGAAACGAATATTTGCTATGGGTTGAATTTCTTCGCTTCCTGTTGCTCCGAATCCGATTCAAGGATTTTCCCTTGTCTCCATCGGCTCGCGTAGATTCGATATGGCATCATTGTATCCTTTCCACTCGCATGTATCAAGGTATTTGCACGGCACTGGGTGAATTTGTTCATCACGACCACCGCGCTTTAGACGACACCGATGAGAAACGAAACGAAAGGCGTTCCATGATGAGAAACCTCTATGTCATTGCGTTTGGCTGTTTACCTATATTCGAAGATCCAGATTTGTCGCCTCAAGACGAAGTCAAGTTGATGAAAATTAAAGAAATAACAGCCCTATCGCCTCCGATGACTTACAAATACCCAGACGGCAAAGTGTACACGTTACGAGATGCATGGTCCTACACCATCGGTGAACTCAAAATGCACATTGCGCTGGACCGAGACAGTGATATGGACTCATTACGGATCTACTCGGGCAACATGCAACTCGAAGATAGTCAAACCCTAGCGGACTACAATATTCAATGCGGTAGCCAACTCCATGTCATCTATCGTTTGCGCGGCTGTTGAACGTCACTGGGTTTCTTGGTTGGCTTTGGTTTGGGCTTTGGCTTCGATTTCATCTTCATTTTCAGCTCAAACATCTTATTGTCCACATATGATGCACCCGAAGCCATCGCATCAAACACTGGAGTCAATGCTTCATTCAATACATAATGTTCCAAAACTCGAATAAAGAGTGAATCAAAGAAACCATGAGCTGCTTGTATCAGTCGCTGCATTACTTTGTACCTCAAGACGATGTACAATTGATTCGACAAAAGATTTGCAACTTTCTCGCCAGTCTGGAAACGGTCAATGCCAAGCATGCCGCGGCCTATCTCTTGTGGGAATCCAACATGGACTTGGCATCGTTCGTTTCCGAGCACAGGCTTCCTCAAAGTTGGGGCGAAGCTATTCATATTCGAGTCTTTTGCGAATTGTACCGCATGCGTGTCATGGTGAGAGTGCAAGCCAACGGAGGAAAACCCATTGAATTTATTCCCGCAGACGGTGTTTACTTCCACACCATCTGGATAGAGTGGCAAGGAGCCCATTACATACCGATAGTGTAGATATCACTTGATTCGTCTTCTCTTTGTTTCTGGTTCCGAAAGTAGTTTAAAACGGTCGGTATGCATCCCATGCTTCAAGAATTTGCTTATCGAGCTTTTTCCAATACCAGTTGCAGAACTAGCTGATGCAATGGAGTTGTAGGACTTTCCGTCAACGGATACAGCTATTCCGTGAGTTTTTGTAACGTGTTCACAAGGAATCATTGCGCGAAGATTCGTGTAAAAATTGTTCGTGCTGTCACCATCAATATGATCGATGTGATATCCTTTTGGTATGTCTCCATAGAAAGTTTGATAAATTAATCTGTGCAGTGAAGACAGAATCCCAAAGCTATGTATTCTCTCGTATGAACCGTTTCCGATTCGGAGCATGTACTTTCTCTCTCCGATAATCTGCATAATCCGAGCTCCCTTCTTACTGATAGTGTCGGAGGGTTCAGAACTTACGAAATACTTTGTACCTTTCAGCTCATGCCAAAACTCTTCTTTTCCGTTGGAGTCATACCTCATGTCCGCAATTTTATAACGAAACATAAATCCTCCAATTTCTTTAGAATCGCATATTGAGTCCAGCATTTGTTTTTCTGAAATTCCCGCAAAATGGAAATTCGTCGGACATTCTACCGACTGCCACACCGAGTTTTCGGTTGACCTAAACTCAAGCTGCAAAATACAACCAGACTTCGTCGTAGACTTGTTCCTTTGCTGTTCTGTTTTTGTTGCTAAACGTAAGTTATCCACGTTATTGTTTGTCTTGTTCCTATCGATGTGATCCACTGTCATCCCGTTTGGGATAGAGGAACGAAAAGTTTCCCATACCAATCTGTGTACATACATATTTCGAGTTCCTTCGGAATTCTTCATGAACACGTGACAATATCCATAAAAATTGGGTTTCGTAGAACGTATAGCCAATTTTGATGTTTGAATAATGGAGTCACCATAGCGATTGATAAGATAGTCGGGATAACCGCTAACAAACTTCCATATTTCATGTCCGTTCGTATCACGTAAATCCAGTAGATAGAGGATTAGAGATTGTAGATGATTACATGTAGATAGGTCCACCATTTTACACCAGTCATGATAGTAAAAATGCCATAAACGCAAGGTTTCAACGCTCAACCCAACCTTCTTTGATTTTGTCCAAAAAAAACACGACGAATTGAATTTCGAAATCTTTCGAAATAACGAACCTCGCGGACTCAAGCTAATGATATCGTCTCCGCGTCCCGTGTGATACCTACTAACCATATACTTGGATGCTAATCCACGAAATTCAACCGTTTTCCATGTTTCATTCCCATGATCATCTCGTAATGACAATAGATATGTTTCAAGAGGATCATACATACATTCGATTCCGAAGTCGATATATGGAGCCCATGACGGAACTTCTACATGTATTTTTCTAATTAGCTCTACAGAATATGGAACTTTACCCCCTTTGGTATGCAGTATGACCCGTCCATTTGACTTCTGTTTTGTTGGTGCACCATCTGCTAGAATCACATCTAAGCCAGTCTGTTGTTTGTCTTTTGAAATGAGATAACTTTCCGTAAGTCCCGAAAATTGGACAGGGATCCATGTATCTTCTTTCATTTTATTTTAATACATATTCCCGCACTTCAAAACGCGTTTGCACAGACGTGATTTCCAAATATACAAACAACTTAAAGCATGTTCGACTAGAATTCTTTTCAGCACTTTTTCAAGATGAATCGCAAAGTGATTCTCGTCGACATGGACAACACCATCGCGGACTTTGAATCTGCGATGGAAGCTGAAATACAGACGCGCCATCCAGAGGTCAAATGGGTGAGAGACCGCGAAGATCAAGAGTGCCCCGAAGAATTCGAAGACAAGTTTCGGGCCATCATGTGTGAAAAGGGCTTCTTCCGTAGTTTTAAGCCTTTGCCAGGCGCTGTGGAAGCCTTGCACAAGCTTCAAAAGATGGGACATCATGTCCGGTTGTGCACGGCTCCTCTGCGCGAGTATCAACATTGTGTACCCGAAAAGTATGCATGGGTGGAAGAACATTTAGGACGACAGTGGATTCGCAATATCATCATCACCAAAGACAAGACCATGGTTCGCGGAGACTACTTGGTCGATGATCGGGACCAAACAGGTATCATGAGTCCCACATGGGAACAAATCGTTTTCGATCAGCCCTACAATCGCAAAAAGAATGGACGAAGAATCAAATCATGGGACGAGTTTATTCCCTTGCTGCGTTCTACCACCCATGGACAGTAACAAATCATGGAAGGTGTTTTATTCCAGAACTTCTACAAACAATTGACTGGACGTGGTTTTTTCCGATTGGATAAAGTACTCGTCGTTTGATGCACTGCATCGCATAAATGAACATGTCGACCTACGCGTTAAGGAGGATGATCAACGTTCACCCCGGGCATAAGCTTCGCACGGTGTCATCTGGTTTGTCACATTCCAGGTTCTTGATGATCTGGTCTGCTGCTTAGACCCCACGTGCATAGAGTAAACTTCGCTGGATCCATACTTACAACTGGGTTACACGGCTTGTGCAGCCGAGAAATCTGATCATAACATCCCAGTTGAATCATTGTGTGTGCATCTCTTTCGCTATGGCCTCTTCTTCTTCGTACAAACGTTGTAGCCGCAAATCGAGAAGCGGAACAGGTTTCGATTATGAGAACGAAGTTATTGCATTGCTTCTGGTCGCCTCGCGTCAAGGACGTCTGAACAGCGCGGCTTTTCCTTTTCTGCCATCTGGAGATGACATGCAAGTTGTTTCGATTGAAGCGCAAATAAGAGCAGAGGGACGTGAGGTCGACGACATCGCGCTCTTTTGCTCAAGCACATCGACTCAGACGCAGAGTCGAATCTACTTGCAGCTTAAGGAAAGTTTGAATTTTCCAGAAGAATCCAAAAGGAAACAAGGTCCATACGAAAAATCGATCCGACAAGCAATCCACGATGTCAATAGTACGCAATTTGATCTTATCAACGACCGAATCGTGTTTATGTACAAGGAGCCTCCTTCCAAGTCCTATACGCACATGAGGCAGATGCTCAAATGTTCAGCGGCCACAACGCTCCTCGATATGAAGCGAAACTTCGATAACAATCATCAGGAAAAGATGTTTGCACTTATGTCTGACCTTTGTGGAAGTGAAGACGACGCATTCAAGCTTTGCAAGGTTCTTCATTTACATAATTTTGATCCAGAAACAATCAAGCCTCAAGTACTGCCGCGTGAGCCCGCCGTTTGGACATCGGCTTTGGCGTTGGCGCGCCAAATGCGACATTCACCGTTTGCTTACTTCACCGACATGGCACTGAAAGACTTGCCTCAAGCGTGGCGCAGCGAATGCTCTGCTGTTATGTCCCTCGGACAACCAAGCATGTTTTCTGGTATCTCCAGTTCAATCGTTAAGGACATTCTCGACCACTTAGCGGTGAATCAGCAAATATTCCTCTCGAACATCGAGTGCTTATCTGCTTCTGGAAAGGCTGGTCGTGCTTTGAGAGTTCGCTATTTCGAGAAGAAGTCGCTGACTCCAAAAGCAAAGAAGGCGAAGCTCAAGGAAATGGTAACAGACCCTTCTGGGAACGAGGTGCATAAAATGACTGTGATTCGAACATTTTTCCCCACTAAATGGACGGAGGGTAAAGATGGTACTCCACAAGTATATGGTGCCGATTTGACTGACTACTCCGAGTTCAAAGGAGATCTCAAGAACTCCGTCAAGTCTCTCTGTATCCGCAAGCTTTTCGTCATTGAAACGGACGTCGAGATTACCCCCGAAATGAAAGTCCGCATACTGAATTTCGACGCAAATTTTCGCTGTCAATTCGATGCGAAAGTCCAGGAAGAGTTGGAGTCGAAGTTCAGAACGTCATCATCGACCATGCGGCTGGTTTCTGCTCCAACCGTTGATCAGCCAGAACTACGACACAAGCCGCATGGATCTTCGTCAAGCATGCAAGAGTAACTCCGGACGACAGTGGGATGATACAAGCCATGCCCAATGAATGGTTTCATGCGATCCGCAAACCACAGACGCTTAATGGTGGCAATACAATCTTTGATTTTGATTTTTGAAATGTATGTTCTCTGGGGATATGCTATACGAGTGAGGTCTACAACCTCATTGTCGGCATTTTTGAAAGAAGTTATCCAACGCGTACCCGACAGTGCAATTCTCGTAAACCTATCGACATATCCTGACGTTACCATCACGAACCTATGGAGTCGAGACAGTGACTTTGACGAAAGCGCTGAATCTGTTGAGTTTTCTGAATCCTTTTACGAAGCTCTACTATCGATGCAACACGTATCAAAGACTGTTGAATCCTTTCATGACCCGGCATGGGTCTATCTGCCTTTTCCAATCGACGATTTGCTGCGTGATCCGCCAAGGCTGGTTATCGTTCGTGGAGAGAAGCGCATCGTGCTGTCCGAAATGGATGACGTGATGATGGATGAAAACACCGTTTTGATGTGGTTGTCGTAAAATGTATGTTGTGCACGGCTACGGGAAATGTAATTTCCACGGAATCACCTACGCAGTACACGTCTTATCCTGCCGTGCTGTCAAACACCAATGTGCGCCTATACCGCGAGACCTTAATGTTCTGCATGGTTGTAAGCACAAAAACTGCGTGAATCCAGCAGAGCTCCGACTCGGAACCATTCAAGAGAACTCAGCGGATCGTATACGAGATGGTACAGACATTCGTGGTGCAAAAAGTTCCAACGCGATTCTCACTGACAAAGACGTGATGGAAATCATCGCGCTTAGAGATTGTATGACGCAGTCTGAACGCGCCAAAAAGTATGGTGTGAGCATCGGAACCATTGGAAGCATTGACAGAGAGAAAACTTGGAAACATATCCCACGCCCAGCCCCGAGTG